>CAYVFK010000112.1:1208-6662 GCA_964450925.1 uncultured Hyphomicrobiaceae bacterium
CAATTGTAGTCCATGAACTCGACGATGACCACGTCGCCATCGCTCATGCCATAGCGCCCGTATTTCGAATCCGGCTTGTAAAGTTCGCGCAGGTATTCTTGCCGCGCCACGGCGGCCTCGGCTTCGCGCCTTTTCTGCAACTCGCCTATGACCTCTTCGAGAAGTTCAGGATTGGCGAGCAGATAGCTGCGTACGATCTCCTGAATCGCTTTTTCCTGCGAGTCGTCGAAGGCGCTGGTGGTTGCCGCGCGCGTCTGAACACCGGCAAGAACCGCAGCCGTTATGGCGACCACTGCCGCTGCTGTCAGGATTTTTCTCATATGATTGCCTTTCGGGGAGCTAGCGCGCCATCTTCGGCTACTGCTGCTTTGGAGGTTCGAAATTCACGATGTCGTCGGCTTGCACCCATGACGCCGAGTGGGGCGGAAAGCCGGATTTCGCGCGCTGCGCCTGTTCTTTGGCCAGCTTCAGCTTGCCTTCATAGAAATAAGCCTGTGCAGAAGCAAGCTCGGCATCGGGAATGCGCCCAAGCCGGCCATAGGCGATGGCAAGCTGGCGATAGCCCGTCGCGGACTTGTCTTCGGTGACGAGGGCCTTGCGCAGATGATTGACCGCCGGCTTGACGTTGGCATCCGAACCTTGCGCGAGCATCGCCTGCGCCAGCATGATACGGATCAGTCCGGCATCCGGCGCAAGCTCCACCGCCTTCTTCAGCGGGCCAACCGCCTGTTTGACCTGACCACTTTCCAGCAGGAACTGCCCCTTCAACTCCCGGAAATAAGCGTTTTGGGGCTGCGTCTCGATGAGCGCGTTGATCTCAGGCAGGGCAGCGTTGACCCCGGCGGCGAAATTCCTCGCGATCGCGCGCGCGTAACGCGCCGGAAGGCTCTTGTCCGACTGCGGGAACTTGTTGAACACAGCCTGCGGATTCCGCTTGTTCATGAACCCTTCAAGCTTCGCGCGCGCCAAGTCATGACGCTTCTGGAGTTCGGGCGAGTCCTTCTTGTCGTAATAGGGGCTGGAGCGGACAAGCTGGCGCAGTTGCTGAATGCGGTCGGTCGAGACCGGGTGGGTGCGCGCATAGCTGTTCGTCACGCCGCCGGCGGCAAGTTCGCGCTCTGCGAACGCTTCGAAGGTCTCGATCATGCCGCGGCCAGACTGCTTCGTCCGGTTCAGGTAGTTCATCGCCGCCTGGTCAGCCGCATATTCCTCAGCGCGGCGGTAAGACAGGATGGTGTTCATCAACGCCGTCTGGCCGCCAAGCATGAGAGCCTGCCCGGCCTGCCCCACCTCGGAGCCGGCTCCAGCCGCTGCGCCGCCGGCCATGGCCGCTATGCTCAGCAGTTGCAGCATCAGCGAAGCTGTCTGCGCCCGTTCCATCAGCCCGCGCAGCCGCGACAGATGCCCGCCTGCGATATGCCCGGCCTCATGCGCCATGACGCCGATAATCTGATTTGGCGTTTCAGCCTGCATGATCGCGCCGACATGGATGAACATGTTGCGCCCGTCCACCACGAAGGCGTTGAAGCTCTGCGAATTGACAAGGTGGATGTGGATGTTCTGCGATCCCAGCCCGGCTGCATCGAGCACGGGGCGCGCATAATCCTGCATGAGCGCCTCGATCTCGGCATCGCGGATCAGGCCCTGGGCATGAGATCCTGTGCTCGACCCGGTAATGATGGCGATGGCGGTCAGGATTGCCGCGAGTTGAAGCTTCCGCGAAAATCGGCGTCTCGCCGGGCGTTGTTCGCTCTGCGCTGTGCGGATGCGGGTTCGGCGGCGACAACAAGCCCAACCAAGGGAAACGATAACGGACATTTGGCTCTCTGGGGTGGTTCCATTGAACAAGGCTTTGGCGACTGCGGCTAAATCCGGCCGACAATCTCGGCGACCGTGGCAGATGCACACTGCCGCATGTATGTCAGGAAATCATATCCGCAGGCAGACACGACGACAGTGACAATACCGTGGCGGAAATGTTGGATAACGCAAGATTGATTAGAGAGGAGCCATATCATGAGCGAATCCAGCCTGTCGCAGCGCGCGCAGATCGACTCCTTCGTGGCCATGGATGTCATGGCCGAGGCCAACAGGCGCGAGAGCGCGGGCGAGGACATCGTCCACATGGAAATCGGTCAGCCGGCTCATCCCGCGCCGATGGCAGCACGCGAGGCAGCGCGCGCAAGCCTTGACAGCGGTATGCATGGCTACACCGACGCGCCGGGCCTGCCCGGCCTGCGCGCGCGCATCGCCCGCTACTATGCCGAGCGCCACGCCATCGACCTTTCGCCAGAGCGCATCATCGTGACCACTGGCTCCTCCGCAGGCTTCACGCTGGCGTTTTTGATGCTGTTCGATACGGACGCGGCGCTTGGCTTGCCGCAGCCGGGCTATCCGTGCTACCGGCATATCGCCAGCGCGCTCGGGCTGCGCGCCATCGCCGTGGAAGCAGGCCCGGCGGAACAGTGGATGCCGACGCCGCGCGCACTCGAAGAAGCAGCGAATTCAGCGGGCCGCCTCGACGGCCTGATCGTGGCCAGTCCGGCGAACCCGACCGGTGCCATGCTCGGCTATGACGATCTCGCAACGCTGGTCGACTATTGCCAGTCTCGCGGCATGTGGTTCATCTCGGATGAGATCTATCACGGGCTGGAATACACAATCGAGGCGCAGACGGCGCTGCGCCATTCTGACGATGCGATCGTCATCAACAGCTTCTCGAAATACTACTGCATGACCGGCTGGCGCGTTGGCTGGATGGTCGTGCCGGAGCGGCTGATCCCGGCGGCCACGCGGCTGCAGCAAAACCTCTACATTTGCGCGCCGTCCATCTCGCAGGTCGCTGCCGCGTCGGCCTTCGACGCCACGGCGGAACTCAATGAGATCAAGGCGGGCTATGCGCGGAACCGGGCCTATATGCTGCGCGCGCTCGGCGACGCCGGCCTTGGCGAGACAGCGCCCTCAGACGGCGCTTTCTATGTTTATTCCGATGTCAGCCACCTTACGAACGACAGCCGGGAGTTCGCGGCGCGGGCGCTGGCCGAGGCGGGGATCGCGATCACCCCTGGGATAGACTTCGATCCCGTCAACGGACACCGTTATGTCCGGTTGTGCTACGCGGGCAGCGATAGGGATATCGCGCGCGGCATGGCGCGGCTGGCTGAATGGATCGCGGCAGGCCACAAAGACTGAGCCGTGCATTCGCGCAACAGGGGCGAGGAATCCGGTAACGCTTGTGTCCATATCATGGCGCTGTGCTCAGCCATGGTTTATGCTGTCGCAAAACGACAAAGAGGTGTCGAATGCTGCGAGGTCTGTTTTCCGCCGTCGCTATCGTGGCGCTTGCGTCAACTCTCGGGACGGCACACGCCATCGAACCGGGTGCCCCGAAAGAACTTCTGGCGCGCATGGACGCCGCGGCGTTCAAGCTGCAAGCCCGCCTGAGCGAGCCGTTCCGGGACATCTCCGAGGCTGAGCGTCGCGAGCGCGGCGCAATGGCGGAATTCTATGCCGAACGCGGTACCGATTTCCTGTGGGTCGACGAAGACGGGCTGAACGATCGCGCCAAGGCTGTCGCCGAAGCTGTTGCACGGGCCGAGCAATTCGATCTGCTTCCGGACAACTATGCGCTTCCAGACATGTCGGAGGTTCCACCAGCGCATGACAAGGCGGCGTGGCTCGCGGCCTCCGAGTACCAGATCAGCCGTAAGGCGCTCGCCTATGCCCGGCATGCACAGTCCGGCCACGTCGATCCGCGTTCGATCAGCCGCATTCTCGACATCACGCCCGATGCGCCCGATCCGCTCGCCGTCCTGCGCGGACTGGGGCGTGAACAAGTGGACGTGGCGGCCTATCTCGAGAGTTTCCATCCGCAGCACCCGCAATTCACCGGACTGCTGGCCCGGCTCAATGAGTTGCGGGCCGCCTCGAAACGCAGCACGGTCAAGATTCCCGGCGGCCGCGTGATCAAGCCGGGCGAAACGCATCCGCATGTCGCACTTTTGCGCAAACGATTGGGCGTCGACTCAGACGCTGAGGCGGGCGACGATTACGATGCAGAACTCGTTGCCGCGGTCGAGCGCTTTCAAAAACGCAACGGCTTGCACGTGGATGGCCTGATCGGCCCGGCCACCCGGCGCGCCCTCAACCTCAGCCATAAGGACAAGATCGAAAAGCTACGGGTCAACCTGGAGCGCTGGCGCTGGTTTCCGAACGATCTGGGAACCCGCCATGTGCGCGTGAATATCCCGGAATTCATGGTGCGCGTAAAGGACACTGGCAGGACGGTGTTTGAAGAGCGCATCGTTGTGGGCAAGCCCAAGCACGCGACCCCGTCATTCTCCGATCAGATGGAGCTGGTGGTGTTCAATCCGTACTGGAACGTGCCCTATTCGATCATGAAGAACGAGATCGTTCCCGTCGCGCGGCGCGATCCCAGCTATATCTCACGGAACAATTTGAGCGTGGTCTGGCGCGGCCGTCGCACTGTCGACCCGCGCCGGGTCGATTGGAGCGAGGTCAATCTGAGCAAGGTGCGGTTGCGTCAGTCTCCGGGCAGCCATAATGCCCTCGGGGAAGTGAAGTTCCTGTTTCCGAACAAGCACTCCGTCTACCTGCACGATACGCCGTCAAAGCACCTGTTCAACCGCACCCAGCGGGCTTTCAGCCATGGCTGCATGCGTGTGCGCAACCCGCGCAAGTTCGCGGAAGCCATCATGAGCGTGCAAGGGTGGGACAGCACGGCAATTTCACGTGCGATCGGAAGCGGCGCCAACCGGGCGGTACGGCTGAGAGCCCCCTTGCCGGTACACATTACATACTTTACCGCAGCGGTCTCTGATGGCGGTGGTGTACATTATTTCGGCGATCTCTACGGCCATGATTCTCGTACGCTCAGCGCACTTGAACAGGCCCAGAAAAAGGCCGAGGGCTAGCGGCGCATCCGGGCGCGCCGTACTGCGATCGTTATTGCGTCGGCTTCCTAGGGTGGCGCGTCGCGCAGAGTCGCCATGTTTTCCCCGTAATTTGCGCGTTACCTCCCGTTAACCTTGGAACGCTAAACTCGAGCGTTAACAGCAGGTTATGGCTCCAGCCCGGGTCAGGGCTTTCGCAGGGAAAACATGTCCGGCGATTTTCTCAGGTTCGTCAGCGTACTTGTTTTGAGTATGAACGCCGCACTGGCCGGCAGCTTTTGGGCTGCCGAAGCGCTTGCCGACGAGCGCCGCCTGCAGATCTATAGCGTCAACACGAAGGAGCGCATCGACGTCATCTACAAGCGTGACGGCGAAAATGTCCCCGAGGCGCTTGAGAAGATCGACTGGATCATGCGCGACTGGCGCCGGGACGAGCAAACCAAGATGTCGCGTGAACTGATCGACCTGCTCTGGGAGGTCTATCGTCAGGTCGGCTCGCGCGAACCGATCCAGTTGATTTCAGGCTACCGGTCGCTCAAGA
>CAYVFK010000113.1:0-6534 GCA_964450925.1 uncultured Hyphomicrobiaceae bacterium
GCGGGAGGATGCCGACGGGCGTGCCCGTCCCGCGCAAGCCGGCGGCTACGCTGCGAATGGTACCATCTCCGCCCGCCGCGACGACCACATCGTACTGGCTCGTGCGCGCCGCCTTGCTGGCAATATCTGGGCCGCTGTCTTCGCAGAGCGCGTCCCGCACCGTGACTGCCGCCCCGGCGTGCTCGAGCTCAGCGATCACGTCTCGCATAAGCTGGCGCCGGCCTGACCCTGCGTTCGGATTATGCACGATCAAGTAACGCTGGCGCACACCGGGGTATCCGCTTTGGGGCGATCGCTATCCGACCGCGGCCTCGGCAACTTGCGCGGATTTTTGCACCGCCTTCTGGACCTTCTCGAAGGCCCGCACCTCAATTTGGCGAATGCGCTCTCGGCTCACGCCAAACTCGTGCGACAGCTCTTCCAGCGTGAGCGGACTTTCCGAAAGCCTGCGGGCGGTGAAGATCCGGCGCTCACGTTCGTTAAGCGTTTCCAGCGCTTCTTGCAGATAGCTGCGCCGCATCTCCAACTCTTCGCGATCGGCCAGCTTGACTTCCTGGCCGACTTCTTCCTCATCAACCAGCCAGTCCTGCCACTCACCGCTCTCGGCATCCGCGCGCAGCGGAGCGTTAAGCGAACTGTCCCCGCTGAGCCGCCGGTTCATCGAGATCACATCTTCCTCGGAGACCGACAGCTTGTCCGAGATCTGGCGGACATGTTCAGGCCGCAGATCGCCCTCGTCATAGGCTTCGAGCTGGCCTTTCATCTTGCGCAGATTAAAGAACAGCTTCTTCTGACTGGCCGTCGTACCCATTTTCACCAAAGACCACGAACGCAGGATGTACTCCTGGATCGAGGCGCGGATCCACCACATGGCGTAGGTCGCCAGCCGGAAGCCACGCTCCGGGTCGAACCGCTTGACCGCCTGCATCAGCCCGACATTGCCTTCTGAGACAACTTCGCCAATTGGCAAACCGTAGCCACGGTAGCCCATGGCAATGCGCGCGACCAGGCGCAGGTGCGACGTCACGAGTTTATGCGCTGCTTCGGTGTCTTCATGCTCTTTCCAACGCTTGGCGAGCATGTATTCTTCTTCCGGCTCCAGCATCGGAAACTTGCGAACTTCGTCAAGATACCGACTAAGACCGCCGCTGCCGGAAACTGATGGGAGCTTGTTCATAACTTGTTCCTGTATCATTACTGCAGCTGATACGCAACAGCACCAGGGTCGGATCAGTGGTCAACTCCCCTTGGCAACAGCAAGGACGTTGTTTTCGTCGCAGTCCATCCGTTGATTGCCCAAGGTTTACTGTCCCCACGCCTACTTGGCCCGGCAAAAGCGGCCCGCGTATGGCTGTCCGGCTGTTCCCAGCCCGCCAAGCCTAAGCCTAGCTTGATTCAAGCGTGCTCAACGCGGCAATAACATCGAGCATCTCCTTCGGCAATTCCGAGGCGAAGGACAGGTACGTATTGGTAATGGGGTGTTCGATACCAAGTGTGGCCGCGTGCAGCGCCTGACCTTGTAAAGCAAGTATTGCAGATCGCGCGTTTTCGGGCAAGGCCGCCACCCGGTTTCTGAACCCGGAGGCATAGAGTGGATCCCCGATAACTGGATGGCCGATATGCGCCATGTGGACTCTGATCTGGTGGGTCCGACCGGTCTCCAGCCGACAGGCGACGAGGGCTGCGACAGGGTTTCGAGCTGCTTCCATATCTCGCGGCCAATACTTGGAAAGTGTGCGGTAGTGCGTGATCGCCGCGCGGCCGCGCGAGGGTGCGACGGCCTGCTTCAGCCGGTTTGTGGCATGGCGGGCAATGGCAACATCAATGGTGCCGAGGGAAGGCAGCGGCGCGCCCCATACCACCGCTTGATACGCGCGTAAGAGCTTGCCGTTGCGCCCATGATCCGCGAACTGGGCCTCTAGACCCTTATGGGCGCGGTCGGTCTTGGCGACGACCATGAGCCCGCTGGTGTCCTTGTCAAGCCTGTGTACGATGCCGGGGCGGCGCACGCCTCCGATGCCGGAGAGACTATCGCCGCAATGCGCCAGCAGCGCGTTGACCAGCGTGCCCGACCAATGGCCCGCTGCCGGGTGGACCACGAGACCGGATGGTTTATCTATGACGATGAGGTGGTCATCCTCATAGACGACGTGAAGCGGGATGTTCTCAGGCGCTGGGGCGGCAGGCGCAGGGTCAGGCATGGCCAGCGTAACCGTGTCGCCCGGCTGGACAGCCTGCTTGGGCGAAGTCACAGGCACGCCGTTGATCGTCACCTGTCCGTCCTTGATGAGCGACTGGGCGCGCGCGCGGCTCAATTCCTCCGTCGCCGCGGTAAGAAATCGGTCGAGCCGCTGTCCACGGTCTTGATCTTCGGCGGTAAATATCAAATTCTGCATTTCAGTCTCGTGCTCACGCATGGGGCGGCATCTCTCGCAAGATTTTCGCGCATCCTTTGGCGCAATCCGCGCCGCCAACAACGTCTTTTCGCGCAAGGCATCATAATGTCCGATCAGGAACCGCTTCACGGCAGCGTTTTCAATCCGAGCCAGGTCCGCACGTTGAAGATCGTCGTGATCGTCATGACGATCTTGCTGGTTCTCGGTTTCGCGCTGTTGATTGCCGGACTGTACTATCAAGCCAGCAAGATCGGCGAGGACAGGCCCGCAGTCCCCGCCCGCACCGTTCAATTGGATGCCGCCGGCGGCGACGTGACCGTGCGCGTGCCTGCTGGCGCTCAAGTTCAGCAATTGATGGCCGAGGGCGGGCGTGTGATACTCCATCTCAAGGGGCCTGGCGCGGAAGAGATTGTGGTGCTCGATACCACGCGAGGAAATGCTGTCACGCGCCTGCGCCTTTCGCCGCGTTGACGGGCCGCTGGTCTTGACGCCAGCGTGCGCGGCGCCATTTCGCAAGGTGGTGGCATCGCACCGCATGTTGCCAGCGCACCATGAAGCTCCCTTCGTCTAGTGGCCCAGGACGCCGGCCTCTCACGCCGGAAACAGGGGTTCGAGTCCCCTAGGGAGCGCCATCGACACGGTCTGTAGCCGCGCCTTGCGGGTTTGGCTTAGTATAGGGCGCTTGGTGCTTGTCCTTCGGTCGTGCTCGAAAATCCGGGTTTAAGGCGTGTCATGGAATTTTTCAATGAGTTGCGCGACACCATCGCGCTTTATTACCAAACCAACACAGAATTGGCGCTGTGGGTCACAATCGCCTGCATTGTCGCGGTGTTTTTGTTGATCATGCTTATCTCGTCGGCCTTCCGCCGTTTCATGGGTATCGTGATAGTCATTTCGGTGGTGCTGGCGGCTCTGCTGATCAATTTCGGCCAGGAAGTCGCGCGGGGCCTCTAAAGCGCGTTCCGAAAAAGCCTGTCCCGGTCTTGATCAGGGATGCGAACCGGGTCGCGGAACAAAGTGCGGATCCAAACGAATACCGAGAGCGGCTTTCCAGTGCAGTCAGTACAAAAACCGCTTTGACGCCCGCCACGGCCGCAAAAACAAGCGCCCGCTCCAATCTGAAGCGGGCGCGCTCTGTATCAAGATACGGTCCCGCCTGCGCACTCAGTAGGCTGAGGCGGTGGCTCCAACGCCGTCACGGCTATAGATGTCGCGGCGAAAATGAACCACGCCGTCTGGCGTTGCCCAAGCCGTGATATAATTCATGTAAAGCGGCAACGGATTCACGACATTTACATCCTGCGTCTCGCCGGTCCGCTTCAACTCCTGGATTCGCGCCAGGCTCCAGCCAGGCGTATCGCGCAAAATCCACGCCGTGAGCTGCTCGACGCCCTGAACGCGGACACATCCGGAGCTTTCTGCGCGTTTGTTACGGCCGAATAGCGACTGCGACGGGGTATCGTGCAGATACACCATGTGGCGATTGTGGAAATTCAGCTTGACGAAGCCGAGCGGGTTATCATTGCCGGGGTCCTGCGCGTAAAGCAGGTTCATCGGCTGCGAGGATGACCAGTTGATCGCGCGAGGGTTCAGCTTGTCGCCGCGGCGGTATGCGTCATAGCTGGCGTAGGCGTCGATGCCGTAACGCTCCAGCACGCTCTCCCCCCGCTGGCTCATCGAGCGCCCTTTCGGCACGAGGTCCTCCCGAATTACCGTAGGCGGAAGGATCCATTCCTTGTTGAAATTGAGCTCATGAATTCGGGAGTTAAGTATTGGGGTTTGGCGGCTTGGCTTACCGACAACAGCCGCGTGACGCGAGACCACCTCGCCGTTCTCGACCGCTTCGATCTGCGCAGCCGGGATGTTCACGAAAACGTACCGGTCTTCGCGTCTGGTCTCATTCGCCAGGCGGTTCAGGCGTGTGAGATTAAGCCGAAGCTGGCGCAGACGCACCCGCGCCGACACGTTAAGCGCAGCGCGCGTTGTGCTGTCCAGCACGCCGGTCGGGGTCAGTCCGTGGCGCTTTTGGGCGCGCTTGAGGGCTTTTTCCACGTAGTAGTCGAACGTGGTGCGAAAGCCGCCGCGCTGCTCCAGATCGCCCGTGATGCGCAGCCGCTCGCGCAGCACCGCAACGGCTGGGTCGCTCGTGCCCGCGCGCAGTTTTACGTCGGGGATGCGTTGCCATCCCCCGCGCGCGACGATGTCCTCATATTTTTCGATTGCCTTGCGCGATGGGCCGGTGTTATCCGCCGACAACGTGACATAGCCGCGGCGCGGTTGCGCTTCCCAGCGCCTCGCGAACGAACGGTCAAAGGGTTGGGACCAGGAAGACCCTGACGAGTTATCAAATTGCATCCAGTTTTCGAGCGCCTTGGCCCGATCGCCGGGGAGCAGAAAAATGCTCGCTGCCAGAGCGATAGCGGACGTCCCGACAACCTTGCGGATCGGTCGCTTCCAAACTTGCTGATCCATTGCCCTCACCTAAACCCTGAAACCCCCAACTGAGAGATGAAATGCTCATCGCTCGACTTAGGAAACGCCCTTCAAACCGGCTTTTTTGTCCAAGAACCCATGCAGTGGTGGTCGTTAGCCAATCGCCTGCTACCTACCAACCGGACACTACTGCGCCCCAACGTAGGAAACAAATGACAAATCCTTGAGACCGAAATTTGTCACGTCTGCGTTGGTATCATGCAACGCGCAAGCTCTGCACGCCGGGTTTCCCGGAAAAATTTGCCGCCGCGCAGGGGCATTTCACAAGCGATAACGGATCTGATCGGTCCAGAAGCGCTCCAGCCGATGCAGCGTCCGGTTCATGCTTTCGAGATCGCTTTGTGAAATGCCGCCGACTTTCTCGATCAAGCTGAGTTGGCGCTCGACCAGTTCGTTCACCATACGGCTGACTTGCTTGCCCCGCTCGGTCAGGCGGATGCGCACGGCCCGGCGGTCGCTTTCAGAGCGCTCATGCTCGATGCAGCCTAGTTCCTGGAGCTTCTTCAGGTTGTAAGAAACATTCGATCCCATGTAAAAGCCGCGACTGCGGATTTCGCCCGCGGTGAGTTCCATGTCGCCGATGTTGAACAGCAGCAGCGCCTGCACGCTGTTCACCTCCTTGCAGCCGATCCGGTCCAGTTCATCCTTGAGCACGTCCAGGAGCAGGCGTTGCAACCGCTCGATCAGCTTGAGCGTGACCAGATAGTTCGGCTTCAGAGCGTCGCTGCCTTCCTGACGTTCATGCCGGGAGACGTTCAACGTGTTGTTCATCACTTTGCCTCGTTCGGTGTACGCGGTAGAAACCGAGGCCACGTTTAATCCACACTAGCTAAAATGCACTTAATACGGGTACTTATTGCTTGTTAACAAACTTGGGTTGTATTTTAGCCAATGGAACACTGTTCACTCCACCAGTTTCCAATGGTCTTCCAGTTCCAGCTCGGGCACGTCATCGAGCGGTGCAAGATAAGCGTCGATCGTGGCATTGCTGATATCCTGGAGGCGGGCGGGCTGCCACGCAGGCGTGTTGTCCTTGTCCACCATCTTGGCGCGCACGCCCTCAAAGTGGTCATGCTCACGCAGGCAGCGGACGGCGCAACGGAACTCCAACTGGAGAGACGCCTTGAGGCTATCCAGCCGCGCGCCTTCCTCGTAAAGCCGTAAGGCCAACTTGAGCGATGTCGGAGAGCGATCGCGCATGGCCCGAGCTGTTTCACGGCCCCAGTCGGCTGCCTCGCCGGTCTCGCTTTCCAGCCGCGCAATGATGTCCTCGACGCGGCCTGGGGCGAAGCAGCGCTCGATCGCGGGGCGCAGCCGCGCGATTTCTCCCTCGCCGGGATCCTGATGCAGCGCGTCGAGCACGGGATCGATCGGGTCCGCCTCGCGCATGGCTGCCTGGATATCGTCGAATTTGTCCACGCCGATGCAGTGCGTCGCCAGCCCCAGTGCGTAGCCATCGGCTGGGCCAATCACCGCGCCAGTTAGGCCCATATAGAGGCCCACCCGCCCGGGCAGCCGCGGCAGGAAATAGCTGCCGCCGACATCGGGAAACAGGCCGATCGCCGTCTCCGGCATGGCGAATTTGTAGCCCTCGCCGGCGATGCGATGGGTGCCATGCACGCTGATGCCGGCCCCGCCGCCCATG
>CAYVFK010000114.1:0-6523 GCA_964450925.1 uncultured Hyphomicrobiaceae bacterium
ATTTCGGTCTTAAACCAGAAGGGCGGGGTCGGCAAGACGACGTTGAGTATTAATCTGGCCGCCGCGTTTCTGGAAACCGGCGCCAGCGTCTTGCTGGTGGATGCCGATCCACAGGGCTCAAGCCTGGCCTGGTCGGCGGCGCGTAACCGCGAGCCGCTGTTCCCGGTGGTGGGCATGGCGAAAAAGAGCCTGCATAAGGATTTGCCCGGCGTCGCCACCGGCTACGATATCACGCTCATCGACGGCTGCCCGCGCGTGAATGAAATCGCGCGTTCGGCGATCCTCGCCAGCGACCTGGTGGTGGTCCCGGTACAGCCCTCACCGCTGGACGTCTGGGCGACCGACGAGATCGTCCAGCTGGTCGAAGAGGCGCAGCAGTTCCGCGAGACAATCGACGCCGTTTTTGTGGTGAATCGTAAAATCGCCAATACGGCGATCGGCCGTGATGTGCGGGCAGCCTTCAAGGATGTGCCGTTCCCGCTGCTCAACGAAGTCGTCTGCCAGCGGGTGGTGTTCGCCGAAAGCTTTGCCGAAGGCTTAAGCGTGCTCGAGGTGCAGCCGCACGGTACGGCCGCGAGCGAAATTCGCGAGCTGGCGGAACGATTAATCAAACAGTGCAAAACGAAGAAGAGGAGGGCGGCGTGAGTAAATCGATTTCATTTGAGCGGCCGAAGCGGGCGGCACAGGACGCGGAGAAATGGGTGGCCCAGCGATCGGCGCAGGAAGAGGCGGAAGAGATGAAGCGCTTCACGCTGGATGTGCCGGCAAGTTTGCACCGGCGCATCAAGGTCGCATGCACCATGCGCGGGGAGAAGATGTCGGATGTGTTGCGCGAGATGCTCGAACAGGCGTTCCCGGACGACAAGGCCTGAACATGGTGATCCGCAAACACGTGGATACGATGAATCGTCAAATCGTAAAACCGCAGGATCGTAGTGACTGGGAGCTATGACGGCGGCTGAGCGTACAGAGGCGATCCGCGATGCGGATTTGATCGAGCGGCTGGAAGCCGCCAAGCGGTCGCCAGGGTATGAGACACTGCACGAGATACTGATGCGTGAACAGGCGGAGCGCGATCGCGTCGCCGGGCTCAGCCCGGTACAGCGGCGGCGGGTGACAACACGCAGCACGATCGAGCGCAGCGACTTCCTGGAGGCAGACCGGCACCATATCCATAGCGTGCTGGCATTATGCGGGCTGCCGTATCGTGATCCCGGCCAGGGCGTGCGGGATTTTATCCGCGAATATGGCCGCAACTCGCTGGCGGTGCAGTCGGGGTACCTCAAAGACCCGGAGACCGGCAAAATGACGCCGCAGGGCTTGCCGTACGGGCCCAAGGCGCGATTGTTGCTCCTGCATATCTGCACCATGGCGGTGCGCCAGCGCAGCGCCACGATTGAAATCGCAGACAGTATGAGCGCCTTCATCCGCGAACTGGGTTTCAGCGTGACCGGCGGCAGTCGGGGGACACTGACGCAGTTCAAGGAACAGCTGAACCGGCTGGCGGCTTCGCGCATGCAGATCGGCCTGTGGCAAGGCGAGCGGACGACCACGGTGAATGCGCAGCCCATCCGCAGCTTCGATATCTGGCTGCCGCAGAACCCGGATCAGAAGCTGCTGTGGTCTTCGACGCTGACGCTCGATCAGGAATTCTACGATTCCCTGCGCGAACATGCCTTGCCGGTGGATATGCGCGCCCTGCGCGCCTTCTCGCAATCGGCCAAGCAGATCGACATGCTGTTGTGGCTGGGCTACCGGCTGCGCAAGGTGGAGCGGCGCTATCCGATCTCGTGGGAGGCGCTGCAGGAGCAGTTCGGCTGCAATGTGGGCAGCCTGCGCAAGTTCAAGCAGGGGTTCGCCGATGACTTAAAGGCGATTCAGGACGTCTTCCCCAAACTGCCGGTGGAGCTGACCGAGAAGGGGTTGGTGCTAAAGCCCTCAAGCAGCGACGCGCTTTTCGTCGCGCCCAAACGCAATTTACCAAGGAAATAAACCGCATAGCTACGCAGAGTTGGGTACGCCTGAGGCGCGGAGGGCGTACGCAGAGTCGGGTACGCATTGTGGATAAATTCGGGGCGGGATTTCAGTGGCTTATCAGGACGCTACGCAGAGTTGGGTACGCGGTCACGCAGAGTTGGGTACGGATCGGGTCCCATCTACGCAGACTTGGGTACGAAACCACGCAGAGTTGGGTACGGTTATGCGCAGAGTTGGGTACGCTGATCAGCCTGAAACTCCGACTGACTGCGCGAGAGCGCCGACCGCATATAATATATCAGATAATAACTGATAACTATCTACTGATAATTTCTTATATCTCCATATAATAAGATCGATTGAATGAATTGATTTTGGATTAAGATACCGGGACTACCGGTGAGATGCCGTGGAGAAAGTCATTGCGCACCCCCGTGGGTGCAGAGAACCCCGGACAGGGAGAACAGGCCGCCTGATGCGCTACACTTATGCTATACACGTATCAAAATGGGACAAAAGAACGGACGCGCTGGTCACTTGGGCGACAGCCGATAGCGCCGATCAAACCCCTTATAGATGGTTTTCCTGATATTGACGTAGGTTTGCGCCATCCAGGTCGTGCCGAGCGCAGGGATGTGTTCGTTCAAATGCGGTGCGATCCCGGCCAGACCATTCACGATGAAGTCGGTGCTATCTTCCGAATTTCCGCTTATGGCAGCGTTGATCGCGAGCTGAGCCAGGGCCGCTGTCATCTCGGCTGCAGGGCCCTAAAACCTACACTGTGCGGACGCAGGGTGATTTCGCCGCGGCGGGCAGAAAGATCGGCTTGCACCATGAGCTAAGCCAAGCCGTGTTGAATGCTAGCACTATTGCTGGCTGGGGAACGCCGTAAGTGCTGTGCATGTGGTGCTGATACACGGTCGACGGCTTCGCTTCCAAATGACTTCGAATTCTATTATACTAAACTGTCCATTATACAGGAATCAGTAGGAGCTTGGATCATTTTGGAAAAAGACGGCAACCGGGTATGGAGCGTCGGGCAGAACGTGGCGGCTATCCGCCGCCGCAGAGGCTTGACGCTTGAGGGGCTCTCGGAACTCAGTTCGGTAAGCCGTGCATCAATATCCGCACTTGAAAACGGGGCTGACAACCCGCGTGTTCAAACGCTCTGGAACCTCGCGGACGCACTCGAGGTGAATTTTGGCACTCTGATCGGTGACGGCGAGGGCGAACGCGTTCTGGACGACGACGGTGTCGGCGTGCAACTTATTGATCGGCAGACAAGCCCGAAGGTTATCGAGGCTTACCTGCTGGAGCTTCCTTCTGGGATAATCCGCGAGGCCAAACCTCACGTTTCGGGGGTGCACGAGCACGTTGTTGTTCTTTCTGGGGAGTTGCTGACAGGGCCACGCGACAGCCCCAGTCTTCTGACGCCGGGGCAATCTGTCTCGTTTGCGGCTGATGTGCCGCATACCTACTCGGCCGGGCACACCATTGCGCGGGCAATTGTGACTGTGGTGTATCCGCGGCTAGATGGCGGAACCCTGCCCAACCAAGAGCTGAACTGGCCCCAAAGCAAGGCCGATTGGGAGGCGGTCGTATCGCTGATGGGCCGCGCCACAATCGAGGTCCAGAACGGACTCGGAGCAAACGCTATAACCTTCCGCCTTCCGGCGCAGATGAACCCCGAAAAAGCAGCGAGTGAACTTCGCAAGAAGGTCGCGACTATTTCGTCTAGTCCGGCCGTCTGCCGGTTTGTCATCACCGACAGCGCTCCCGGAGTTCTTTCGGTCTACCGGACACCGCAGCTGACACGCCTTCCCCCCGCCGCCGGGCCCGTGGAGGGAAAGCTGATGAGGCGATGCCTTGAACTCGCGGGGCTAGCCGCGGCGCGTCCCGGAACGTACGATTTAAAGCGCATCCATCGCATTGTCGGCGACACCTCGTATTTGATTGAATCCGCTTTGGCAGCGGAAATACTGACCCGGAACGGAACACCAACTGTCCCGCTTGGTGTCGGCACGATCGATCATTACCGGGAAGTCAGGAATGCTGATGCCGAGCGCCTGTTTGAAGCTCGGATCGACGTCGACGCTTACGAGGCTTACGAACTCGTCCACCCCGCCTATGCTCGCCAGACATTGGCGCTTGCGTCCTATCTTCCTTTGACAAATGGTTTGAGGGTCCTCGATGTCGGGACGGGTCCGGGTCTCCCTTTGGCCATGCTCCGAGAGCTTCGCCCGGACATGCGTACGCTGGCTGTAGATCCGAGCGAAGTGGCGGCCCAGCTTCTGACGCGGCGGTTCGCCGGGGACCCCGCCGTAGAAATTCGGCAGTCCTCAATCACAGAGCTTGAACGAAGCAATAATGGCTTCGAGGCTGCCGTGTCGATTGGTGCGTCGCACCACTTGGACACGTCCGCCTTTCTCGCGGCTATCAGGGAGCAGATGAAACATGGCGGTCGTGTCCTGATCGCGGACGAGATGGTTTCCAAATTCTCAAGCCGCGAAGCGCGTGAAGCTGCCCTAATCCGCCATCATCTGTGGTATATACTGGATACACTGGTGGAGATACCGAAGGGAGCCCATAAGGGCGACGTTCAGCTCGCGCAACGCTTGGCCCAGGTGCTTCCCGGGGCGATGGGAATGGCCCATTCCGACCGAAGCCAAGCAGCTCGCCGTAAGATCCGAGACCTCTTCGAGGAAGTAGTGGCGATCGAGCGGCCAATGCAGCCCTCACACCCGCTGGCGGTATTCTCTCGCTTCCATCTTTTGGAACTCCAGGCACTCATCGCGGGATTCGACTACGAGGTTGAGCAGAAGACCTCCCCACCACGGTTCAAAGCGCTCGCTCGGACGAACGGTTTTGAAATCGCAAACCATCATCGGATCTATGCCACCGACGGCGACAGCTCTGAGGATGCCGGGACGCACCTTTTTGTCATGGAGGCCGTATGATCGCCAATCTCAATCTATGCGCAGGAATGCGCGCTGCAATGCCGATCGCGGCCGCCTACCTGCCCGTGGCCTTTGCTCTTGGGGCGGCGTCCTCGCAGTTGGGTTTTTCCATCTTCGAAAGCGCGCTCTGGTCAGCGATCATGTTTTCAGGGGCAAATCAGGCGCTCCTACTCAGTGGATTGGCCTCGGAGGTTCCGTTCGTCATTCTGGCACTCTTGGCGATCGCGGCGAGCCTCAGACATGCCCTCTACGGGGCGGCTCTCGCAGGACGGCTTGATACTTCGTCCGCAGGCCGTGCTACGTTTGCATATGGCCTGACAGACGAGGTATTTGCCACGACCCTGACAGCGTACGAAGCCAGTGATCGGGCATTGCCTTCCAAGTGGCTCGTGGGACTGGCCATGTCGGCACTCGGGGTCTGGATCATAGGGACCGCACTCGGGAGCGCAGTCGGTGACTTGCTTCAGGCCCGTGCCCCCGGCATCAGCGCGGCGCTCAACTTCGCTCTTCCTGCTCTCTTTGTGGGACTGGTCTGGTCTACAGCGCGTCGGTCGCTGCTTGGACGAATGGTGCTTTCCGGCATGCTCTCTGCATTGATGATTTTTCTGGGGCGTCCAGAATTTGCGATACCTGCGGGAGTTTTACCTGCACTTATTCCTGATCGGAAAACCGGATGACCTCCCTCTGGATTACCATCACGATCATTGGCGCGGCGACCTACGCCACCCGTGTGGTACCTTTGTTCTGGCTTCGGTCGAACGGCCAGAAGCAATATCGATCGTCGTGGCTTGACCGCCTCGGCCCGTGTTTGCTGGCAGCTATGGCCATTGCTGTCATCCAGCCCACGTTTGCGCACTCTGAGGGGGCCTTGGAGATGCTATCCGCCACGAGCGGATTGATGGCTGCAGGCGGCTCCATGTGGTTCCGGCAGGATCCGGGCCTCGCCACCCTTGTCGGTATGATAGCGTTTTACGTGGTATCAGGGGTCTGATTGATATCAAACAAAAACAGAAGTAAGGAGCACACCTTGCGTACCGGAACGCGCCGTAAGACGAATTAAGATCAGGCAGCGGAATGCGGTGCAGCAACTGCCATATATAATAGCATAGCAGCCCTTCCTATTTATCTCAGTATTAAATCATCTTGGGCTGGGGCCAGCCCTTCGCGGCATCACTCATGAATGTCCGCTCGGCTGTTTTGGCCAGAATGCGCCTCCAATAGGCCACCTAGCGCTGCGATAAAGACGCCAAATAGCGATGAAGGCCTCAAGATCACCCCTCTGCGAGGGAAGATGTCGTATCACGTTGCCTCTCGAGATAGGGCAGCTGGACCGTCTGGCATTTTTGCCGGACGGTCCCGGTTGAATCGGCTGCGCTTCTATTCGCTCGACACGTTACGACAGCTCCCACGCACGAGTGAGGGGCGACGACCGCACCATCCTAATTCCAAATACTCATAGATCGCAGCGCGGGAATTCTGTGCCTTTGACCGCTTCGGGCTGGCGCTTTTTTGCTCCACGCAGTATAAACAGTCGTGCCAGCATCGTCGCGAGCCCTGCCCATGGCCCTGCTTGATCGCCTGTTATCCCG
>CAYVFK010000115.1:0-6496 GCA_964450925.1 uncultured Hyphomicrobiaceae bacterium
GGTCAAAGACCGAAAATAAAAAAAAGAGACGTGAATATATTCCATAATTAATGTCATTGGTGTTTTTTGGATACAATTCATCATGTTTTATTCCCTAAAGAAAATAATAATAGAATTATCAAGAGAATTGCAGTATTCAAAAAGACATTATGATCAATATTGATTTTGTATTTGTGCACAGTTACTCAAGTGCTGCACCGAACTGGGAAGAAGTCATGATTGGAAATCGAGACTGCCTCGGCCGCATCGCACGGGCGATACGAATTGCGGAAGATTTTGGACTGCATATCTTTGCCAACGATGCAGAGGATCAAATGAATGCCGCACTCTATTCTCGCAGCGGGATTGCGAACCTGTGCACCGCGCACGATACGTGCGATGAGGTTGCCTCCGCCATTGCGCACAGCCGTAGCGGCGGTGTGATCTTCGTTTCTTCTCCCGACCATCTGCCGCGCGTGGTGCGTGACGTGATGGCGCGGGGCGCCACGCGCGCGTTGTTTGCTGCGTCCGACGTGCCATTTTCCGCACCGGGTCCGGGCGGGGTGGAAGTGATCGAGCCTTGTCATAAAAAGCTTTGGGAAGGCGAGACAAGCGCGTCGGCAAAGCGCTAAGTGATTCGTCATATCTTGGGCAGGTTTCCTACTGATCTTTCAGTGTCAACGAGTGAATAAGCGTGTCCGAACCGTTCGAAGACTTTTGGCTTGTCCGTGACTACCTATGAAAGTGATTAATGAAATGAACTGGCTGATTACCGGGGGGTGCGGGTTCATTGGGCTCGGGCTTATCAGAGAGCTTCTAAGGCAGGGGCGCCAGGCGATCCGCGTTGTCGATAATCTGTCGGTGGGCACGCGCGCGGATCTGCAGAAAGTAACGCCCTTCGATGCAATGGATCGCGGGCAAAACGAGTGGGGTCCGGCCGGCAGCGTTGCGCTTCTCGAAGGCGATATTCGCGACGAAGCCGCCGTCGCCCTAGCAGTACAAGGCGCAGATATCATCGTGCATCTCGCTGCGAATACGGGTGTTGCCCCTTCAGTCAAAGACCCGATGAGCGATTGCTGCACGAACGTGATAGGGACGCTCAACCTGCTCGAAGCTTGTCGACATGTTGGGGTCAGCCGATTTGTTTTCGCCTCCTCCGGCGCGCCGCTAGGGGTCCAGAATCCCCCTCTGCATGAAGATATGGCGCCTCACCCGTCTTCTCCCTACGGAGCCTCCAAACTCGCAGGCGAGGGATACTGTTCTGCTTACTATCACTGCTTCGGTGTCCAGACCGTTGTCCTGCGGTTCGGCAATGTCTACGGGGAGGGGTCTGGCCATAAGCAATCGGTTGTAGCGAAGTTCATAAAGCAAGCGCTCGCAGGGGAGCGGCTAGAGGTCTATGGCGACGGGACACAGACGCGAGATTTTATTCATATTTCTGATCTCACCGACGCAATCTTGCGCGCGGCGACTGCTGACGCAGTGGCCGGCGAGACCTTCCAGATCGCGACCGCCCAGGAAACAAGTGTTGCGGAAATGACCGAGATGCTGCTTGAGGCGCTGCGCCAGGAAGGAATCGGGGAGCCGGAAACGATCTTCGGGCCGATCCGCGACGGCGATGTCATGCGGAATTACTCGGACACGCGTAAAGCGCGCGACAAGCTGGGGTGGGTGTCCCGCGTCCCGCTGGACGATGGTCTGCGTCGCACGGTCCGATTTTTCATGGCGGCTGATGCCGCGTAGGGCGTGACTTCACTCCAAAAGGCAATACCGTGAATATTCTCATTCTGGGAGGTGACGGCTATCTCGGCTGGCCGACGGCAATGAATTTCGCCGCGGCCGGACACGAGGTCACTGCCGTAGACAATTACATGCGCAGGCATATCGCCGAGGCAACCGACAGCGACGCGCTGATCGTTGCGCCAAGCCTCAGCGAGCGCGCGTCAATATTCGAGACTGCGACGGACCACGCCATCTCGGTGCGCATCGGCGATCTCGCCGAGCCCGAAGTGATGTTCGACATTGTCCGCGAGTGCCAACCCGACACCATCATCCACTACGCGGAGCAACCCTCGGCACCCTACTCCATGCGCGGCTTTCGTGAGGCGCGCGAGACCTTCAGGAACAATCTCGACGTCACCTTCAACTGTATCTGGGCCGTCAAAGAACTCGTGCCAGCGGCGCACATCGTGAAGCTTGGGACCATGGGCGAATACGGTACGCCGAATATTGACATCGAAGAGGGTTGGATCGAGATCGAGCACAAAGGACGCAAGGATACATTTCTGTACCCCCGCGCTGCCAGCTCGCTGTACCACACCACCAAAGTGCTCGATACCGACCTGCTTTGGTTCTATGTGCGAACCCATGGCTTGCGGGTGACGGACCTGATGCAGGGACCTGTTTACGGCATCTCGACTGATGAGTCTGAACTCGACCCTCTGCTCTGCCCAAACTTTCATTACGATGACATCTTCGGGACGGTGGTGAACCGCTTCCTTGTGCAGGCGGTCGCCGGCGTGCCCCTAACGGTATACGGCGGCGGGGGCCAGACGCGCGGTTACCTCAACCTTCGCGATACACTCCAATGCGTTCGTTTGGCGGCGGAAAAGCCTGCCGCTCACGGTGAATTACGGATTTTCAATCAACTCACGGAAACATTCACAGTGACGGAGCTAGCCGAACGAGTGAGGCAGGCTGGTCATCAGATGGGTCTCAAGGTCGAAGTCAAATCGATTCCCAACCCCCGCAAGGAAAAAGAAGAGCACTACTACAACCCGGCCCATTCCGGCCTGATCGAACTCGGACTTGAACCCCATTACATGACCGAGGCGGTGCTGGGTGCGATGCTGGAGCGCATCATCGAAAATCGCGATCGTATTGTGGTTGATCGCATCATGCCGCGCGTGCGCTGGAACTGACACCCATGAACCACTTTAAACATAAAGCGGTTCTGGTGACCGGCTCGTGCGGCACCGTGGGCGAGGAACTCGTCAGGCAGTTGGTTGAGAGTCCCGCCGCTCATGTCGTCTGCATCGACAACAATGAGACAGAGTTATTTTTTCAGATTGAGCGTTACCGCGCTTCTGGCAAGGTATCGGGCCATCTGGCTGATATTCGCGACCGCGAGGCGATGAAGCTCAGGTTGCGCGGTATCGACATCGTACTCCACGCCGCAGCGCTCAAGCATGTGGGGCTTTGCGAGGACAGCCCGGCGCAGGCAATTGCAACCAACATCCAAGGCACGCAGAACGTCATCGACGCGGCCCACGAGAACGGCATCGAGCGTGTCATCTTCACCTCTTCGGATAAGGCCGTGAACCCCACGAACGTGATGGGCACCTCCAAGCTGATGGGGGAACGGCTGATGACCGCTGCGGCCGAGATAACGGCGAACGGTCTCAACATCCGCGCCCGCAACACCGGCACGATCTTCGCCTCCACGCGGTTCGGCAATGTGCTCGGCTCGCGCGGGTCGGTCGTGCCGCTCTTCCGCCGCCAGATCGCCTCAGGCGGGCCAATCACGCTGACGAATCGCGATATGACTCGCTTCATCATGACGCTGGAAGAGGCGGTACGGCTGGTGCTCGATTCCGTCTGGCTGGCCACCGGCGGTGAAGTGATGGTCACTAAAATGCCGGTTGCCCGGATCGAGGATATCGCGGAGGTCATGCGCGACGCGCTCGCACCCGGCGGCGAAATCGAGATTATCGAGATAGGCGCCAAGCCTGGTGAGAAGATGTACGAAGAGTTGATGAATGACGAAGAGGTGCGTCGGACATGGGAATACGGCGATTTCTTCGTATCTCTCTCCGCCTTCGCCGACCCCGCCGCACCGACTTACATCCATTTGCATGACCGACCCCGCCCGGACCGGCCGTACAACTCGGCCCATGAGCCCGCGCTGAGCCGAGACGCGTTGGCAGATTACTTAGCGGAGAAGGGGGTGCTCCAGTGACCCTGGCATCATGACGATCGATGTCACCTTTTGGCAGAATATGCCATCGCACCACATGGCGCCGGTTCAACGCGAACTCGCACGCGCGCCCGGCTATCGTGTTAGGGCGGTTTTTGTTGAAGACATCAGTGACCACAGGCGGGAGATGGGCTGGGCCATGCCCGACTTTGAGCCAGCAGAATGTATAATCCTGAACCAAGATGTTGACCGGGCGATAAAGCTGGCGAAGCAGCCCACCGCAATCAATTTTTTTGGCGGTTTCCCTGCGGGAATATTGCGCGAATCTTTTGAAAACCTGCCTTCAGAAAATGGCCGTTCACGCGTTGCGCTGATACTTGAAGCTGGCGATACGCATAATTTGAAGGGTAAGTTTCGCCCGATTTATCATGCCATTTGCGCAAGGCGATTTTGTCGAAAGACTGATTTCGTCCTTGCCTTTGGACAACTGGGTGTCGGCTACTACGAGAGGTGTGGTTTCGACCCTGAGCGCATCTATCCGTTTTCCTATCAGAGCGATAGAGCGCCAACAGCAGTCGCAGAGCGGACGCCGAACCCCTTTCGGATCGTGTATTGCGGTGGATTACACCGGAGGAAAGGCGTCGACCTGCTGTTGCGCGCCCTAGCCCCGCTCAGCCATTTTGACTGGAGCCTCGAAATTATCGGCGACGGTCCTGATGCCGGTATGCTGCGGCGACTGTCCGAACGGCTCAATATTTCTTCCCGAATTGTCTGGTCTGGTTTTGTGCGCAGCTCGGAAATTGTCGAGAGATTGCAGCATCACGATATTTGCGTGGTCCCGAGCCGTCATGACGGATGGGGCATGGTGACGAACGAAGCGCTTTCGGCGGGCCTGGCTGTTATCACGACCAGCCGTGTAGGGTCGAAAGACCTGGTTGAGGCCAGCGGCGCTGGATGTGTCGCGACGCCGCCCACCGCGAATGCTCTGCGTCGATGCCTCAAGAAACTGCTTTCCTCTCCAGCCGAAATCGCTGACGCCAAGGCCGCCGCAGCTCGGGTCAGCGGCTGCATTACTCCAGTGTCCATCGCCGATTACCTCAAGGCAATCATTGACTACGAGCGAGGGTGCCCAAGAGAGCGGCCGCTACCGCCTTGGGCCAAAAAAACGCAGCCGTAACTGGTTCACTGACCGATCAATGAGATGATGCAAGCTGCCGAAACAAAAATCCTCGACTGTACCTTCCGGGACGGTGGGTATTACAACGCCTGGGACTTCTCCCCGCACCTTATCGGGAAATATCTGGAGGCAATGAAGGCAGCGCGCGTGCATGCCGTCGAGCTCGGCTTTCGTTTCCTCAGAAATGAGGGCTTCAAGGGGCCCTGTGCATTCACGAATGACGAGTTTTTGCGCAGTCTCTCGGTACCGGACTCGCTGATGGTCGCGGTTATGGTCAATGGCGCGGACCTTTGCACCAATCTGGGATGCGAGCGGGCCCTGGAGCGGCTTTTCCCGGAGCCTGCCGTCGGGACCCCGTTAGATTTGGTGCGCATAGCCTGCCACTTCCGGGAACTGGCGCAGGCGGTGCCCGCAGCCGAGTGGCTTGCCGAACGAGGCTATAGGGTTGGCTTCAATCTGATGCAGATCTCCGATCGCACGCGAGAGGAGGTCGCGGAATTCACGCGCATGGCCCGGGATTGGCCTGTCGACGTATTGTATGTCGCGGACAGCATGGGCAGCCTGACTCCTGATGACACTGCGCGCATCGTTGGCTGGCTGCGAGAGGGATGGGATGGTGCACTCGGCATCCATGCGCATGACAACCTTGGGCTGGCGCTTCCGAATACCCTGCGCGCGCAGGCTGAAGGGGTCAGCTGGCTGGATGCCACAGTCACCGGGATGGGCCGCGGGCCGGGCAACACCCGAACCGAGGAACTCGTGATCGAGGCGGAAGCTCTGCGGGGACATGCCGCCAATCTCGTACCGCTGATGACGCTGATCCGTGAGCACTTCGCCCCTATGAAAACCAAATACGGCTGGGGCACGAACCCTTATTATTACCTCGCCGGCAAGTACAGCATCCATCCGACCTACATCCAGGAGATGATGGGCGACGCGCGGTACGACGAAGAGGACGTCCTTGCTGTGATCGATCTTTTGCGTGCTGAGGGCGGCAAGAAGTTCAGCTTCGATACGCTGGAGGGCGCGCGGAACTTTTATCAGGGCGCACCGCGCGGAAATTGGTGCCCGGCTGAGGTGATGGAGGGGCGCGAGGTGCTGATCCTCGGGACCGGCCCGGGCGTCGCGGCCCACCGAACGGCGCTCGAATCCTACATCCGCCGCGCCCGGCCGCTGGTCATGGCACTGAATACACAGTCTGCGATCGACCCGGAGCTGATCGATCTGCGTATCGCTTCTCATCCCGTGCGCTTGTTGGCTGATGTCGAGACGCATGCGCGACTGCCCCAGCCCTTGATCACCCCAGCCTCGATGCTGCCAGAAGGCTTGCGCGCGGAGCTATCCGGCAAGGAACTGCTTGACTTCGGCCTGGGCGTGGAACCGGGCCGTTTCGCCTTCTATGACCGTTACTGCCTTACGCCTAA
>CAYVFK010000116.1:0-6461 GCA_964450925.1 uncultured Hyphomicrobiaceae bacterium
GCAAGCTGAGGAGTGTTCGCCGTGGAACGGCTGATGACGGCAAAAGAAGTGCTGGTCGTGACCGGCTACCGTTCGCGCACCACGCTCTGGCGAAAGGTGAAGGCCGATCTCTTCCCCGCACCGATCAAGCTTGGCGGAACCGCCGTGCGCTGGAAGCGCGGGGAAGTAGAGGCCTGGATCGCTGGCGAGCCAAGACAGACTTATCAGAACTAGCCAGAAACAATTTCAGCAAGGACGGCGTCGATCTCGCGCGCCGTGTTCAGTTTGAGGTCTCTGTATTCGGCCCGGGTATAGTGCCGGCGTGCGACGCCTGCCGTCTGGCCATGATTGTGCCAGATCTCCAGCCACCGCTCATCGGCACCACGTTCCACAAGATGCGTTTTCAGGGTCCGGCGCAGGTCGCGCGGCGTCCAGTGAGGAAAGCCGAGCCGGTCGTTCAGGCGTGTCGCCGCTCGGCCAACCGCTGCCAGTCCGACCGACATGGTCGCATCCTCGCATCCAATGAAAAGTGGCCCGGTTTGTCTGGAACTGAGCCTCCGGCTGATGGCGACGATGGGCTTTGCCGTGTCTGTCAACGGCAGACTGTGTGGGCGGTGATTCTTGGTCTTCTTCAGGTGAAGCCAGCCGTCCTCGCGCCAGTCATCAATCTGCGTGAGGGCAATCTCACCGACGCGAAGGCCGCCCATGGCGATGATGAGGGCCAGCACGCGATGGGTCGGATGGGCGAGGTCAAGTGCGCGCCAGAGCGTGCGTAGTTCACCTTCACTGAGCACGCGGTCGAGGGCAGCCACACGAGTTGCGGTCGGAAGAAGGGCGGCGATGTTCTCCGTTATCCCGTAATCAATGGCATGGCCGCGATAATCATAGCGTGATGAGACCGCCCAGTCCCAGGCCGTCACGACATAGCTGCGCAAATGCCCGCAATATCTCGGGCAGCGCGCATGGTTCGACGCCATCCATGCCTGCAGGTCGCCAGCGCGGACAGCTGACGCCATCGGCGCGCGGCCATACCGCTCGATCAGGAATGGCAACAGGGCGTAGCGACCGGTCATGAGCGCGTTCTCGATCTGAGGAACCGATTTCGTGCCCCAGGCGCGCTCGGCGTTGATGTAGTCTTGGAGAAACCGCGCGGCGGTCGGGCCTTCAACGTCGATGGCCGGTCCTGACTCGGGACTTCGAAAGCAACGCTCACGCGGTGTTTTCGTTCAGACACTGAGCCACCGGTCTGACAGCCTGAATTTGCGCACGAATTTCCCTCCCGGTTACCACGGAGTTACCAAAACGGGGTTTTGCGGTTACCACGGAGCAAAAAACAGGTCATCAAGCCTTGTTTTCATGGCGATCCCGACAGGATTCGAACCTGTGACCTACAGATTAGGAATCTGTTGCTCTATCCTGCTGAGCTACGGGACCGTCGGGAGGGTGTGTAGCGGAATTGGACGCGGGGTTGAAGTCTCTTGTCGTTGTGTTGGCGGCGATGGCGTGCCTTGCGGGCTGCGGGGCGCCCGACCCCTTGTCGGATCTGGAGCCTGGCGAGCGCGCGCGTGTCGTGCGCGTGATCGATGGCGATGCGCTGGTGCTGCAGACCGGGCTCACCGTGCGCCTTGCCGGCATCACCGCGCCATCGCCCGCCTGGAAGGATCGCGACGCCGAGCCTTTCGCCGAGGAGGCAACGATCATTCTGGAACGCCTGGCACTCGGCCGCGAGGTGCAGGTCTTCTATGGAGGCCTGTCGCGTGACCGCTATGGCCGCGCCATTGCACAGGTGCGCACCGTTGACGGGCTCGGACCGACGCATTGGCTGAACCTCGAAATGGTGCGTGAGGGCGGGGCAAGGGTGCGCGTCTATCCTGACAATGAAATGCTGGCTGCAACACTGCTGACGGCTGAAGATGCAGCACGCGCCGCGCGCAGCGGTCTCTGGTCGGACCTCTCCGCCCATCCCCGCGACGCCTCCAGCCTGCCCGCTTCGGTGCAGGGCTTTGTGATCCTCGAAGGCTGGGTTGTGCCGGCCGCGCCGCCGCGCGAGGCCGGACGCGCCTTCGCCGGAGACGGCTATCGCCCGCGCCCAGTCGCCTGCCGTTTGGGATTCGGACAGCTGGTCATAGAGATCGCGCCGACCGCCGTGGCTGCCTGCGCGACCCCGCCGGGTGTCAGGGCAAGGGTGCGCGGCTGGCTGTCGGATGGCATGCTGCGCCTCGACAGCGCGGCCAATCTGCAGCGGCTCGGGGACTGAGCTGATCGCGGCGACGTTAACGCGTTTTTTGCCAAGCGCGCGCGATGACGGTGGGGCCATGACGCGCGACATCCGTATCCTGCACCCCGATCACAATCCGCCGCCCGACAGCGCGGTCGAGGAAATCCTCGCCTCTGTCGGCGTGCGCGTGCCGGTGGTCGGCGACCGCGTGCTCGGCGCAGCGGCAGTGGCGCTGGCGCGTGAGGTGGCGGCCCTGCGCATGGACATTGGCGACCTTGAGGATGCGCTGAAGCGTGCCGAGGCGCTCGCTGATTTCGACGCGCTGACGCCGCTCTACAACCGGCGCGCCTTCGACCGCGAGCTCTCCCGCGAGATCGCCCATGCCCACCGCCATGGCGGGCCGCTCTCGCTGCTATATGTCGATCTTGACGGCTTCAAGCAGGTCAATGATCGCTTCGGCCATGCCACGGGTGACGATGTTCTCGTGCATGTCGCCCAGATCCTGAAAGCCAATACACGCGAGACCGATGTGCGCGGACGCCTGGGCGGGGATGAGTTCGCCATCGCACTGGTGCAGTGCAGCGAGGCGGATGCGCGCGCCAAGGCGGAAACGCTGGTCCGGCTCATTGCCGCCACGAAAATCCTCGATCCGAACGATCCTTCGCAGCCCTTGCTGAAGCTCGGCGTCAGCATGGGCGTGGCGGCCTGGCATCCCGGCATGGGGGTCACTGAGCTGATGCGCCGCGCCGATGACGACATGTATGCCGCCAAGCCCTCGCGCCGCAACATCTTCGCGATTCCGCAGGCGGGCTGAACATTTCGCAGGCGCAATGCGCAGGCTTCGCGCAGCGCTAATGAAGCTTTCCTCATCTTCGCGGGCGCAGCGTGACTCTTCGGTGCCAGTCGTGATTTAATCCGTTCGCCTCGCAAATTGCGCGGCTGGCCGGTCAGTCCTGGCCGGGCCTCAGACACGTCTATCGACGAGAGGAGAGTTATCGATGTCAATCCA
The DNA here is from genome assembly GCA_964450925.1 of uncultured Hyphomicrobiaceae bacterium. Lineage (GTDB taxonomy): Bacteria > Pseudomonadota > Alphaproteobacteria > Rhizobiales > Rhodomicrobiaceae > Dichotomicrobium. Next base: position 3,207 of record CAYVFK010000116.1, read on the forward strand.
AGGTCGTATCCACGAGCTCCACAAGCGTCACCGTGAACTCGATGTCACGATTGCTTCTGAACTCCAACGTCCTGCCCATGATGACATCCGCCTACAGAACCTGAAGCGACAGAAACTCCGAATTAAGGAGGAGCTCGTAAATCTGCAGGCCAAGACCGCCTGAAGCGGGGCTCCACTGAAGGCGTCCCGTGCCGCGAGCAGGGGACGCCGCCATGCCAAGCACAAGCAAAGCCGGAAGCGGCGCATATGCGCCGTGCGGTGTCCCGGACGCCGCCGCGCCGGTTGCCAGGGCGATGCGTCCTGCCGGGATATTTTAAGTCATGGCGGGACGTGTCACCGTAATTGTCGGCCTGGGCACCGACATCGGTATCGCCATTGCGCGCAGCTGCCTCGAGGCCGGTGAATCGGTCCTTGTTGCTGATACGAGCGAGAAGCGCGTGGCCGCAGCCGAAGGGGCGCTCGAAGGCCCGGTGGTGGTGCGCCACGAGGCCGAGTTCAGTCAAATTGGCATCAGCAACTGCCTGAAGGCCGCAGTTGAGGCGTATGGGCGCGTCGATCACCTTGTCCACATCCCGCCGATTCCGCGGCGCGACACGCTTGCGAGCGTCGAGATCGATCGTCTCGCCGAGCGCATGAGCGCGTTGACCGTGTCGGCCACCACCACACTGCGGCTCTTCTCGGAAGTGATGGCGGAGCAGGAACCCTTCGATGACGGCACGATCCGCCGCCTGCCACAGCGCGGGGCCTTTACCTTTGTGCTCAGCCTGACCTCGCTGCTGGCCGATCACTGGCGCTTCTCCGAAACCGTCCTGCAGAACGCTGTCATCGGTGTGATGCGGGCCGGTGCGGTGTCGCTCGCCCCGCAGCGCATCCGTGTGAACGCCATCGCTGCGATCCGTCCGCGCGCCGAACGCCGCGGCCTCGTTGCGAGCGAGGACAGGGGCAGCGATAGCGAAGGCGTGGAAGCGGCGGAGTTCGAAGTTGAGGCCGACTGGCTGAAGCTGCGCACGCCCATGGGACGGGCCGCGCTGGCCGATGAGATCGCCCAGACCGTGCGTTTTCTGAACTCAGATGATGCAGGCTTCATCACAGGCGAAGTCCTGCGCTTGGATGGTGGACGCGGCGTGCTGAATGGTGTCATTTCCACCTGATGCCCCGCATCGACGCGTGGGTCAGCGGCAGGGCAGGGAAACGCAGGGGCAGGTCATGCGCATACTTGTGGCGGGCGGCGGTATCGGCGGTCTGACAGCGGCGCTCTGCCTGAACCGGGCTGGATTTCTCGTCGATGTGCACGAGCGCGCCAAAGCCTTTGGTGAGCTTGGTGCCGGCATCCAGCTTGGACCAAACGCCATGCGGGTCTACCGCGAACTCGGGCTTGCGGACACGATCCTGCAGAACGCCGTGGTGCCTGAGCGCCTCGAATTGCGCGCGGGCGACACCGGCGCGACGGTGTTCTCCATTGACGCCGGGCAGAAGATGCAGCGCCGTTACAAGGTGCCTTACGCGCATATCCACCGCGCCGACCTCGTGGAAATCCTCTCACGTGCCGTTAAGGATCGCTGCGGTGACGGCGTTCACCTGGCGAGCTCCATCGGCGAGGTGCGCTCCACCGCGACCGGCGCGATTGCCGATTTCGAGAATGGCAAGGGCGTGCGCGTGGCGGCCATTGTCGGGGCCGACGGGATCAATTCGCGCGTGCGGCAGGCGCTTCAGGGCAGCGAGGCGGCGGCCTTCTCTGGCTATGTGGCCTGGCGGGCTCTGGTGGCGCGATCAGATGCGCTTGACGCGCTGGTCCCGCGTGCCGCGACCGTCTGGGCCGGACCGGACCGTCATGCCGTGACCTACCGGCTGCGCGGCGGTGACCTCATCAATTTCGTCGGCGTGGTGCGCCAGCCGGACTGGACCGTGGAGGGCTGGTCAGAACCCGGCGATGTGGCGGAACTGCGCGCGGCCTTTGCAGGCTTTGCAGAACCCGTCGCAGCGTTGACCGACAGCGTGGAGCGCGCCTTCAAATGGGCCATTCGCGAGCGCGCGCCGTCGCGGCGCTGGGGCGAGGGGCAGGTGACGCTGCTCGGTGACGCCGCCCATCCCATGCCGCCCTTCATGGCGCAGGGCGCGGGGATGGCGGTGGAGGATGCCTGGGTGCTGGCGGTCCATCTCTCGCGCCACCGCAACGCGCTTGCCGGGGGCCTGCGGGCCTATGAGCTTGAGCGGCGAAAGCGCACCGCCAAGGTTCAGGACGCCGCCTGGCGCAATCTGGCCGTCTTCCACACCGAAAGCGGCGGACAGGGACGACGCCTGCGCGGCCAGCTGCGGCTGGCCAACCGCTTCGCGCCGGGGCTCATCCATTCCGGCACACACTGGATATACAACTGGAAACCGGCCCCGCTCACGCCCGGCTGAAACGGGACGAGGAGACCCGATGACTGATCTCAATCTCGCCGATCACGGATCGAAACTCACCGCAGATGTGGACGGCCATGAGTTGCGCATCGATTATGGCTGGGCGCAAGAAGGCGTCATGCGGGTCGATTTCGTGGAAGTGCCCGCCGCGCTGGGCGGGCGCGGCCTCGGCACGAAACTCGTCGGCGCGCTGGTGGAAAAGGCCCGCGAGGAGGATTTCAGGCTCATCCCGGTCTGCGGCTTCGCCCGCAAACAGCTCGAACGCCACGCGGCATGGCACGACGTGCTGGCTTGAGCTACACTCCGCCCATGAAAGACGAACTCCTCTCCCGCATCACCGTGGATCCGGACGTCATGCGCGGCCGCCCCTGTATTCGCGGCATGCGCATCCGCGTGCTGGATGTGCTGGAAATGCTCGCGGGTGGAGCGAGCCGGGCGGAAATTCTGGAAAGCTATCCAGACCTCGAAGACGACGATATCTCGGCGTCTCTTTGGTATGGGGCTAAGGCTTCGAGCCATGCTTTCAGCTTGGCAGAATGACCAAACCCTTCTGGGAAACCACACGTCTTGAGGACATGACTCATGAGCAGTGGGAGAGCCTCTGTGATGGCTGCGCGAAATGCTGCCTGTTGAAGCTCGAGGACGAAGACACTGGCGAGATCGCCTATACGCGCCTGCATTGCCGCCTGCTGGACGCCGAGACCTGCCGCTGCGCGAATTACGTCAATCGCAAGCGCCATGTGCCCGACTGCGTGACCCTGACACCGCAATCGGTTGGCGACATCAAATGGATGCCGGACAGCTGCGCCTATCGCCTTGTGCTTGAGGGCAAGCCCCTGCCCGACTGGCACC
>CAYVFK010000117.1:0-6457 GCA_964450925.1 uncultured Hyphomicrobiaceae bacterium
TGTTTGCCGGCAAGGAATACGGCACCGGCTCCAGCCGCGACTGGGCGGCCAAGGGCACCCGGCTGTTGGGCGTGCGCGCGGTGATCGCCGAATCCTTCGAGCGTATCCACCGCTCCAACCTGATCGGCATGGGCATCCTCCCAGCGGTGTTCGCGGCAGGAAGCTGGCAAGATCACGGCATCAACGGCGACGAGACCGTCACCATCCGCGGCCTTGATGCGCTTTCACCTGGCGCGAAGTTGACCGCCGAGGTCACGTTTTCCGATGGCAACACCAAGGAAATCCCGCTCATCTGCCGGATCGATACCGAAGACGAGATGGCCTATTACCGTAACGGCGGGATCCTGCACTACGTACTGCGCCGGCTCGCGGCCTGAAGATTGCGCCGGACGCTCACCCGGTCGTGATTGGCCTTGAGGTGACGGCCGGCGGATACTGCGCGATCATGCTGCCACTGGCGGCATGGTCAGCGCACTGCGAGAGGATCCACGCAAATGGCGAAAACTGCGATACGGGCATTCTTCTGTTGGGCAGCTGCCGTTGCAACGCTGAGCGGCGTGGTGCTCGCGCCCTGGGATGCGCAGGCGCAACGCCCAGCCACCCCGGTTGTCGTAGAGCTGTTCACCAGCCAAGCCTGCTCTTCGTGCCCGCCGGCCGACCGGTTCCTCGCCGAACTTGCGAAGCGTGAGAATATCATCGCGATCTCGATGCCAGTTGACTACTGGGACCATCTGGATTGGAAAGATACGCTCGGACGCGCGGAGCACAGCGAGCGCCAGCGCCACTACGCCCAGCATTTGAGCCGCCCGAACGTGTACACCCCGCAAATCGTGGTCAACGGCCATATCGATGTGGTGGGCAGTCGGATCGAAGCCGTTGAGGCGGCCATCCGCTCCGCCCGCGACGGCAGTGCTTGGGTGCCTGTCGAGATCTCGCTCGCCGGTGAACAGTTTCGTCTGCGCATTGGCGCAGCTGAGGGTCTGGGGCCGGCCAATATCCTGGTGGTGCCGTTGCGATCGGCCCAGACCGTGGCTATCAAGCGCGGTGAGAACCGCGGCAAGACCATTACCTACCACAATGTCTCGCGCGAACTGATGCCAGTCGGTACCTGGACGGGCAAGGCAAAAAGCCTGACGCTCGACCATGACGAGGTCATGGTCGATGGCGCGGATCGCTGCGCGGTGATCTTGCAAGATGCGCGCACCGGCGCAATACTCGGCGCGGCCTTGCTGGAAGACGCTTGAACTCTTCGCGTCCGCTGGGCCAGCCGCTCAGCAGGAGGTCGCCGCACGATGGCTTATTGGCTTTTCAAATCCGAACCTGGGACATGGTCCTGGGACGATCAAGTCGCCGCGGGAGAGAGCGAAGGCGAATGGGACGGCGTGCGCAACCATCAGGCCAAGAACCAGATGCTCGCCATGAAAAAAGGCGATCTCGGCTTCTTCTATCACTCGGTGAACGAAAAGCGCATCGTCGGCATCGTCGAGGTGGTCGCTGAGGCACACCCCGACAACACCGACCCTGAGGGCAAGTGGATGTGCGTGGATGTCGCCGCGCGCCAAGTATTGCCGCAGCCGGTGACGCTCGCGCAAGTGAAGGCCGAGCCGGAACTTGCCGATATGGCGCTCATCAAGCAGTCGCGGCTGTCAGTGCAGCCAGTCGACCCAGATGCGTGGGAAAAAATCTGCCGCATGGGCGGCCTCAAGAAAGCGCCGAAGGCAAAATCCGCCGTTTGATCAGCGGATGCGCGCGCGCACGCGGTCCCGCCGCCCTTTCGCATCCACGACGACGATCTCGACGAAGCCGCGCCCGTCTGGCTTCCACAATAACTGCCGCCTGCCCCTGCCGCCCTCGATGGGCCGGCCCTCCACCAGCCATGTCAGCGGCAGCGCGCCGTCTTCCGCCTTAAACGGCACAGGTGCAGGCGCACCCGATGGCAGTTTTTGCAAGGCCAGTTCCGCGCCATTTGGTGGAAAGGCGATACGCACTGGCGGCGCCGCGACATCTCGGCCAGCTGACGCTTGACGCAGCCGCGCATCAAAATACCTCAGCCGCAACGGCAGTTCAGCAGTCTGAGCGATCAGCGCACTCTCTGGGCGCTCCGCTGGCTGGTCCTTACCGTCCAGCATGGCAAATATGTCGAACAAGAGCGGCGCCGCTGCGCCGCGCCCCGTCAACCCTGGCGTTGCCGAGCCATCCGCGCGGCCGACCCAGACCGCGACCGTGTAGCGCCCGCGAAAGCCCGCCGACCAGGCATCGCGGTACCCATAAGAGGTTCCGGTTTTGTAAGCGATACGCCCAGCCTTGGAATGACGCGGGGGGGGTGCGCCGCGCAGGATATCGCGCACATACCAGGCGGACACAGGCGACAGCAGCGCGGCCCGCTCAGTCGCAGCCTCTGCGCCAGCCTGAGCCAAAAGATATCGCAACGTGACCGGCTCTCCCCCGCGCGCCAGCCCGGCATAAAGCGCCGCCAGTTCCTCCAGCCGCAGCCCGATCCCGCCAAGCGCAATCGCCAGGTTGCGTGGCACCGACATCGAGAACCCTGCATGGCGCAGCCGCGCTGCCAGCCGCGCCGGGCCGACCGCCGCGAGCATCTTGACCGCTGGCACATTGAGTGAGAGCTGCAGGGCCTCTGCGACTGTCACCGTGCCCTTGTGATCGGTGTCAAAATTGCGCGGCACATAGCGCGCAAAACGCGTTGGGCGATCCTCGATCAGCATTTGCGGATGCGCAATCCCTGCCTCGAAGGCCAGCCCGTAGATGAACGGCTTGAGCGCCGACCCGGGAGACCGGACGGCGCGCGTCATATCGACCGCTCCTCGACGCGCCGTGGCGAGGTAATCCGGCGAGCCGACATGGGCGCGAACTGCACCCGTTGTGTGATCGACCACAATCGCAGCCGCTGAGAGTTTCGGCCCGAGCCGCTGCGCGGCTAGCGCAACCGCGCGCTCGACGCCGGCCTGAAGCGTCTTGTCGAGCGTGAGGCGCAGCACATCCCGTGACGGATAGCGCGCAACCAACCGATCACTCAAATGCGCCGCCAACATTGGGAAGCGTTTGCGCGAATCGGGCACAGATTGGCTTTGGGCCCAGCGCGCCTGCGCCTGGGTGATGACGCCCTCGCGCGCCATACGCGCCAGCACCCGGTCGCGCGCCCGGCGCGCGGTCTGCGCGTAGCGGTCCGGCCGACGGGTCTCGGGCGATTGCGGCAGCGCAACCAGCAGCGCGGCCTCATGCAGCGCAAGTCGCGCCGGCTCCTTGCTGAAATACGCCAGGCTTGCTGCGCGCACCCCTTCAATATTGCCGCCATACGGCGCGAGCATCAGGTAAGCTTCGAGAATATCGCGCTTTGACATAAGCCGCTCAAGTTGGCGAGCACGGACAATCTGCACGGCTTTATGGGTGAAGGAGCGCGTTTCGAGATCATCCAGTAGGCGGCCCAGCTGCATTGTGATCGTCGAAGCGCCGGAGACCAGTTCACCCTCGCGCGCAAACTGCCACACCGCGCGCGCCATCGCCCGGAAATCGACGCCTCGATGCGTGTGGAAGCGCTTGTCTTCATAGGCGAGAAGCATCGCGATCAAGCGGGGGTCGACATTCTCCAGCGCGACCGGAAGCCGCCAGCGGTCTTCGGCCGTGGTGAAAGCGCGCATCAGCCGCCCCTCGTGGTCGAGCACGAGCCGCGAGTTATCGCTCAGCTTGCCGAGCGGGACGGGTCCAAGCGCGCGCTCAAACGCTGTCAGCCCCGCGAACGCTACAAGCGGCAATAGAAGCGCCGGCGCCAGCAGGTAGATCAGGCGTCTGGCAATCCCGCGCCGCTTCGCCATTGGGCGCTACTCCTGCACAACGACCCGGACCTTGCCCGCGGCGGTGCGCGCGAACCGTTCGGGGCGGTACATGTCCTCGACCTTCGCGCCGCCGCGCACATATTCGCCAGGCATAATGGCACGCACGGTGTAAGCCATGCGCAAAGTCGCAGGTTGCTGACGGTTCGGGTCGGTCAGCGCAAACGCCGCCATGAAGCTATCATCCCGGAAGGCCGTATGCGCCGGACGCCCTTGCGTCTTGAGCCAGGGCAGTGCGCCCGGTCCGCTTTCGCGCAGCAGGCGCGGGTTCTCGATCTGGAAGCCTGCGGGGAGCCGATCCTCCACGACCAGATGACCGAGCAGCGGCTGCTCTTCCTTCACCGTCAGCACAATTACAAAACGGCCATTCTGCGCCGCCTCTTCCAGCGAGACCGGCTCGCCGTCCAGGGTGTAGGCCTGCCGCTCGATGCTCAGGCCGGATTGCGCCGCGGGCTCCGGCGTCGCGGATGCGCCGGTTACCAGTACCGAGACCGGGGTCTCGCGCTCTGACAGGTTCCGCACCACAAAAGGATTGTCCACCAGGTCTTCGCCGGTGAGCACCCGCTGGACCGGCCCCTCGCGCGTCTGGCCGCCGACTTCCAATTCAACCGAAGCGCCCTGCCCGGCCAGCGCATGCGCGGCCAGCAACAGCCAGGCGTTCTCCTGCGTTGTCGTGCCGGTCTTTTGCGCGCGCCAGGCCTCTACCGTCTCGGCGAGGCGGCCAATCGCATCATCCATCACACGCGTCTCGGCCGCCAGCGTTAACAACCCGGCGCTGTCGCGCAGCCGGCTACCAAAATCAGAGCGCAGCGGGGTTTGCGCCGCTTGAGCGGGGTTCAGCCGCGCCAGCGCCGCGTCGAACGCCTTGCGCGCTCGCTGCGTATCGCCGTACAGCGCAAGCGCAGCGCCAATCTGCGCCTGGGCCAGCGGCGTTGCAAAGTCACCCAGCTTGACGTCGGCGTAATAGCGCAAGTCGCCGATGACCGCGCGCCCGGCTCGCGCCAGCACATACAGCGCATAGGCCAGGTCGTCGCCGCCATCGCTGAAATCCGAAGCGTAGCTCAGAGCGTTGCGCAGGCGGTCGAGCGCTGGGTCAATCACCGGCGCGGGCACCGCATGGCCCTTTTCGCGCGCGCGCAACAAGAAGTCGGTTACGTAGGCGGTCAGCCAGATGTTATAGCTGCCTGTCGACCAAAGGCCAAAGTCGCCGCTCGTGCCTTGTAGCGCGGACAGCCGCGTGATCGCGGTGTCGATGCGCGCTCGCGCCCCATCCTCGCCCGCGACGCCCGCGCTTTCAGCAAGCTCGTTGAGATACAGCAGCGGCAGCGCCCGGCTCACCGTCTGCTCCGCGCAGCCATAAGGGAAGCGATCAAGCGCGAGCAGCAGTCCCGGCACGTCCAGGGCCGCGCTCTGTCCCACATTGACCGCGACCTTGACTGTTTCGGGAATCAGATCGGCGGCAAGATCGCTGCTGACCGTCAGCGTTCCGGACTTGGCCGCCAGTGTCTGTACCGTGCGGCGCGAGACACCCGGCGCGGCCGGTTGCACCCCAAAGCTATAATCGCGCCCAATGGTCATGCCCTGCGGCCCTTCGAGCGTGACCCGGACCCGCGCGGCGCCAAGCGCGGCAGCCTTCAGCGGCAGGCGCAGCGACGCCCGCTCGCCTTCTCCGAGGTCAAGGCTGCGCTGCGCTTCGCCATTCAGGCTGACGCCGCCGGTCGCTTCGGCTGCAACGGTGTATGTACCCGCCGGACCGTCGACATTGTGCAGGCTGACATGCATCTGCGCGCTGTCCCCGATGGTAAGGAACTGCGGCGCGGTGCCCAGCATCGTGACCGGATCGCGCACAACAAGATCAGAGACTGCATGGCCCACCTGCCCGGCGCTCCAAGCGACAGCCATCAGGCGCACCGTCCCGTCGAAGGCCGGGATGTCGAAATCGACTTCTGCCATGCCGTCCGGGCCGACCTCGACGATTCCAGAATGAAGGGCGAGCGGCACGACGTTGCGCGGGCTTCCCTGCATCGCCATGCCACCACCGGGGCCGTCGCCGCCGGTGCGGATAGCGCCGCGCGCGCCCTGCATGCCGTCGATCAGCTGGCCGTAAAGATCGCGGATCTCCATGCCCAGCCGGCGCTGGCCAAGGAAATGCTGATCGGGCTTGGGCGGCTCATAGCTGGTCAAGTTCAAGATGCCGACATCCACCGCCGCCACGGTCAGATAGGCCGTGTCGCCCTCGTTCAGGCCGGCGATGCGCACCGGCAGCGACAGCGTCTGGCGCGGGCGCATCTGCTCTGGCGCATCAAGGCGCACGCTCAGTATTTTCGCGCTCTGATCGACCGGCACATGAGCGACGCCGACCGCGCGACTTGGCATCCGCCCTGCCTCTTCCCGCATGGGGCGGAACAGCGAAGCCATGACATAAGCGCCCGGCCCCCAGTCCTCACGGACGGTGAAGGAGACGGTCGCGCCATCGGCGGGCACGTCGACCTCGCGCATTGCAAGCATCCCGTCGGAGACAACGCTGACGAGCGCCTTTCCGGCCATGCGCGGCTCGATGCGCACCTGCATGGTCTCGCCAGGGCGATAACTCTCGCGGTCGAGCGCCA
>CAYVFK010000118.1:0-6407 GCA_964450925.1 uncultured Hyphomicrobiaceae bacterium
CTAGAAGTCGGCAATCAAACGTACGCCATATGTGCGACCGCGGCTTACGCGGGTCAGCGTTCCTGAGGTGGGAACGCCATTCAGCGTACCCGTCCGAGTGTTATAACGGTCGTCGGTCACGTTATCTACAAACGCCACCGCGCGGAGGTAGTCGAATTGCACGCCGCCTGTCAGGTTCAAGAGATAGAGAGAGCCACGCTTTTGGTCAGGAGAGTTGCTGATCGAGCTGAATGCCCCGTCCTCGTATGACATCGAGAAGCTTGCGAACCCTTCAAGTCGATCCGTGATCGGCTGGTTAAACACGCCCGTGAACGAGGCGGTCCATTCCGGCGCGCCAGCTGGACGGTTTCCGACCTCGGCGCTGGCGATGGCCGCGGCTTCGCTAACCGAGGTGAGTTCGGAGTCCGCGTAACCCAGCGAGCCTGTGAACGAGACACGTTCGGACGGCGACCACGCTCCATCGATTTCAAACCCCACGGTCTCGCTCTCACCGCCGTTGATCGCGAAAAAAATGGTCGGAATCACGGGATCTGGCACGAACACCAAAACGTCGTCGATCGTCTGGAGATAAACCGTCGCATTTAGCGAAAGCGCACCGTCCATCCACCGGCTGCGGACGCCAGCCTCGTAGCCGACCGACGTCTCAGAATCATAGGCCGCGACATCGGGGGATGAGGCGATTTCATTAACCCCGCCCGCGCGAAAGCCTTCTGCGATCGCAGCGTGCAGATTGACGTTGTCGTTCACTCGATAGCGCAGGTCCGCCGCAAAGGAGGTGTTGTCGAATGTTTCATCAACTGGAACCTCGAGTGTCGGAAGGAACGCGCCGAAAATCGCGACCGGCGCAATGTCTCCAGTGAGGCTCTGGGACAAAAGCGCTGTCTTCTCGTCCTCTGTATAGCGGCCGGAAAGGCTGCCCGTCAGACGGTCCGTGAAATCGTACTCGGCTTCGAAAAAGACCGCCGTCGATTCCAGCTCCTGCTCGAAATCGAAGTTGGCGGTCGACTGAACAACACCCAGCACCGGCAGCCCGAACGCCCCTTCGACTGGATCAGGGATGTCGAGGCGGCTCGGCTGGGCGCCGTCCTGAACCGTGTCCTGGCTGAGATAGGAGAGGCCCGCCTGGAAGCGAAGCGCACGGTCCTCGGAGGAAGCGTAACGCAGCTCGGCGAACACATCCTCGCTCTCAACCGCCACATTACTGACTGTCTCTGAGAGGCCGACAGACGCGCCGGCGTCCGCGTCCGTGAAGTCCTCATCGCGGCTCGTGAAACCTTCAAAGTCGCTGTAGGACGCGGTGAAGATGATATCGCCATGGTCGGTCTGGAAAACCGACTCATGGGAGGCGAAGAACCGTTTGTCCTCGTTGAGGTTCGGATCATTAAGCAAAACCTCCTCGAGGGTAAGGGTCCGCTCGATGCTGTCGCCGAGACCGAACAGCAAAGCCGCGTTCTGGCTGACCTCGCCGATATCGGTGCGAAGCGTATTCGAGCTCTCGTTGAACTCGAGCTCGGTGGTCGCATCCCACCAAGGGGCGGGGCGGACGGCGGCGATGAACCGCGCGCCCTTGTCCTCAACACCGCCAAGCGGCTCATTGCGGGCGGCGTTGAACGTTTCGCTGTCGTTCTGCTCGGTCCACCAGCCGACCGCGCGAAGAGCAAGGCTGTCGTTCACGGCGTAATTCACCGACGCCCAAGCCTCATAGCGCTCATAACGCGAGGCTTCCGCTTCGACGTGAAAGCCCGACTCTTCGAAACCAGGCCGCGCGAAAACAACGTTCAGAACACCGCCGATGGAGTTCCGTCCATAAAGGCCGCCCTGCGGACCACGCAGCACTTCGATACGTTCAATATCGACGAGCTGTCCGCCGCGCAGCCCAGCCCCTGAGACGTAGGTTCCGTTTCGGTAAACTGCGACGGAGGGGTCGAACTGAACAGTGTTTGGCGGGTTTGGGACGCCGCGAATCTGCGGATCAACCCGACCGGTAAACTCGTTGGTGTTCAACACCACGTTCGGTGCCAACGCCAGAGCCTCGCCGATCGTATCGATCCGCAAGTCTTCGGCGAGCTGCCCGCCGATCACCGAGACAGATGACGCAACATCGAAGATATCGTCGTCCCGGCGTCGTGCGGTAACGACGATAACGTCTAGGGCCTCATTCGTCCCGGCTTCCCCTTCTTGGGCGACAGCAGACGGCGTGGGCATCACCCAGAATGGTGTGGAGGCGACGCAGGCCAGCAGAATGGCCCGGCGACGACCGCTCGAACGGCGATTGAACTCAGACATGGCACTCCCCTTTCGATTAGCGCCGGCGCAGCGCGTCGCCGACATTTTTTGACATTCTTGTCGAGTTTACGTGAGAAAAAAGTAATCGCAATAAAACTGACGAATTTGTCGAATTTTTTGTGACAGAGTGGTTTCAGGGCAACGCTTGACGGCGTCAGCCGTTGGCGAGCTGGCGCAACTTACGTCGCCCGTCGCGGACGGCCGCAGCATCGGGATCACTTCCATAAATGCTGCGATACCACACAAGGGCGCAGAGCTCGCTCATTTCCGCGCGCGCATTACGCCACCCCAGGAGCGCCGAATTCTCCGTCACGAAAATTTGCATCATGACGCTGTCAAGCATCCCGCCTACTAGATGGGCGACAAAGCGCTTGTCATCGCTGTCGAGCACACGGTCGCCGATGGCGTCGGGTGACGACCGTGCAACGCGATCATGCCATCTGTTCAGCGTAGCGGCAGCGGCGTCCCGCAACGCGGGCGATTCTCCCATTCCGTTGCTGATGGCGCGGAGCAAGCCAGGGTTCCGCGCGAATGACTCAATGTAAAAGCTCGTTGCATAAAGAATGCTCCAGTAATGATCTTTTCCTCCACGAATTTTTTCATAAGCGCTGGAAAATTCGTTTAAAAATAGTGCGCCAAGCTCAGCGACAAGCTCATCCTTATCTTCAAAATAATAATAAAAGGAACCATAGGCGACGTTTGCTGATCGGCAAATTTGTGACACGCGCAGCTGGCCGAGAGCCGTATTCGCAAGCACTTGGGAGGCTCCGTGGAGCAGTCGGAGGCGCGTGCGGTCTGACTTCGGGAGAGACAGGTCGCACGCGCGCCGCTCCAGTTCCGCCTGGAAGTCAAAATACCGAGGCTCGGTGGACCGTTCGGTCTCCGGCTCGTCATCATGAACAAGCTGCATGATGTAAGCTCTCGGCGACGGCGACGCTAGTTCGTCTTCACTACATCGCTTCATAGCCAGACAGCGGTTCGGACGCAAGCGGCGAGGAAAGCTTTCCTCAAGAGCAGCGACGCGATAAAACGATAAATATGTCAGATTACACGACGAGCTTCGGTGCGGTCGGCCTTGGTGAAGGCGCGATGCCTATGATCGCCTCCAAAGACGATCCGAACCTGTTCCTCAAACTCGAGTACCTCAACCCGACGGGCTCGTTCAAGGATAGAGGCGCAGCCGCCAGCGTCGCCCGCGCGCTGGCGAACGGTGTTCGGCGCATCGTGGTCGATTCCAGCGGCAATGCGGGTGCTGCGATGGCGGCTTACGCCGCCCGCGCCGATCTGGGATGCGATGTGTTCGTTCCCGCCTCGAACAGCCGCTCCAAGCTCAAGCAGATCGAACTTTATGGCGCATGTCTGCACACCGTTGAGGGACCTCGAGAGGCAGCACGCGACGCTGCGCTTGAGTACAGCCGTGTCTCCGGCGCGATCTATCTTAGTCATGCGCACGATGACGCGTTCATCGACGGGGTCGCAACGTGCTTCGAAGAGATCTTCGAGGCATTTGGCGCACAGCCTCCGCAACGGCTTTATCTCCCGGCTGGCCACGGCACGCTGGTGGTGAGCGCGCAACGCGTCATGCAAAGCCTGATCAAGCAGGGAAAGCTGACCGAACCGCCGCAGCTCGTCGCCGTGCAGTCTTCCAGGTGTGCGCCGCTGGCACAGGCGCTTGGCGTAGACGTCCGGGGGCCGGTTGGAGCGCACACCGCACACACGCCTGAAGGGGTTCTGATCGCTCAACCCCCTCGGCTGTCCGCCATGGTCCAAGCCATCGAATTCTCAAACGGTTCGGTTCGTGTTCTCCAGGACGCGGCGGTCGCTGAGGCACAGCGCGCGCTCCTCGCACAAGGCCTTCTGGTCGAGGCCACCGGCGCGTTAGGTTTCGCAGCGGCGATCGGCGACCGAGCGGCAGGGTACCGCGGCGTCGCCGTTACGCCGCTATGCGGGGCGGGCCTCAAGACGCTGCTGTCGGGAGAATGAGCCGGGTTCTAGTCGCGCCTCTGTAAAGCACCGTGATCTGTCCGGCAAGCGGGTCCGAGGGCTCGTACGGGTCCGTTCCATTGAACCGCTGAGGATGAGCCGCGAACATCGGAAACCAGCTGCTCATGATCCGAAGGCCGATCCGTCCACCCGCCCTGAAACGAAACAGCCGCGCCTGGAGTGGAATGCGGTATTCGACAGCATGGCCCACGGGAACCGGCTCAGGGTGCTCGCGATTATACCTCAAGGACGCACGCAATGCCCCACGGGATACAGGCAGCTGATAGGCCGGCTGACCCGCTCGCGCGCGCTCGTCAAACAGATGAACCACGAGATCGAAGTCGTCGATATCGGCGCTTGCTGTCACGATGAGTTCCGCAGCCCCATCCAGCAGGACGTCATCTGTAAGGGGATCGCTGCGCCAAGTCAGGACATCCTTGCGCCCGTCGAGAAAAGTCTGGTCCTCAACTGCGAACAGTGCCCGGGCTCGCGTCTTCACGTCTGGATCTGCATCGCCTGGCGCGCGCCCTGAGTAAAAGCCCACCGGGTATCGCGTGTACGGCGCTGGCCGGTTCGGGTCACTATAGAGTGATTGAGCGCCAGAAGCTGGTGAAGCGTTCTTGCTCATCAATCCGTCCGCTAGGAGGTGTAACACGGACGGCCTTTGGTTCGGGATTGGCCAAGCCTGCGCCTCCCGCCAGCCAGCGCCTTCGATCTCATAGAGACTCACCCGCGGAAGGTCAGGCGCGTGACCATCCTTTAACCACGCTCGGAAGAAGACCGCTTCCATCCGCCGTTGGAAGTGATGCGTCGTATCCTCGCCGAAAGTAAGCGGACCAAGGCCCGCGGAGCCACGCGCGCGAAACACCCACGCCCCATGGCGCCATGGGCCGATAACCAAGTGATGTGGGTGATTCCGATAAGACTCGCTCATGGCGCGCCAGACAGATAGCGGTCCAGCGAAATCCTCGACGTCAAACCAGCCGATTACATGGAGACAGGGAATGTCGCATGCCACCAGCCTTAGCGCCGGCTCCCTCGCAGTCCAGAAGGGGCCATACGTCGGATGATCACGGACCGCCCGCCAGGTGGGCAGATCGGCCGCGCCGACTTGCTCGCCAGCGGCGTCAACCCCACCGGAGGCGAGGAAGAAGTCGTACGCGTCCTCAGCAGTCCATCGAACGCCTGAGCCGGTCTCTAGCTGGACCGCAAGCCCGAGGGCTTGGGCGATTTGGAACGTGCCGTTCATGTAGAAGTCGTCGCCGCTGAACATGTCGGCCATAGCGGCCTGTGGACTTGCCGCGCATATGGCAGGATGCGGCTCGACGAGCGCCGCTAGCGTAGTGAAGCCCCCGTAAGAAAAACCGAAAACGCCTACTCGTCCGTTCTGGTCGGGCAGAGATGAGATAACCCACTCAATCGTATCATAGGCGTCCGAGCTTTCATCGGGGTCGGTGCTGCCGGCCGGATTGAGCGAAGTGAGGGTGAAACGACCCTCTGAGCCGCCAGTTCCTCGGATGTCCTGAAGGACGAATATATAACCGTCTGCAGCGAGCGCGTGCATCGCCTCCGCGATTTCGCCGGTGCGCTCAGGAGTGGCGCAAGGAAAGCCCCGGGTATCGATATCGTAAGGTGTCCGAGTGAGAAGCACCGGCCAAGGACCGCCGTCCCAACGCGGCGTGTAGACGTGGGTCCTAAGCTGGACGCCGTCGCGCATCCGGACGAAATGCTCCGACTTGGCATAGTCCTCGGGCGTGAAACAACGTACCTCATGGCGCTTGATAGACATCACAACCGCTCGAAGGTCAAAGCGGCGTTTAGCGGTGTCCACAGAGCAAGGTGCTGTGTCTCATCAAGCGGGTCTTCGCCCCAACCGCCGATCTCGAAGACTTTCGGCAGGTCTGTCAGAAATACCGGGTCGGGCGTCAGTCGGAAACTGTGGGCCGTTAGTGGCTGAATGCGCCACCGACGCACGCCATGAAGCGAACGCGTCACAGCTTCAGAGCCGCAAAGTTCAATGTCGATGCCGAGCGCTCGATTAAAGAAGCAGGCCTCGCGCTGAATCAGAGGCCTCGATGAGTCGACATCCGTGCGCTTCAGCAAAAGGACCTCGCCGGGGCGCCGCAGCAGCAATCGAT
>CAYVFK010000119.1:0-6404 GCA_964450925.1 uncultured Hyphomicrobiaceae bacterium
TGAACCTCGCACCCTGAAAGCCATGACATTTCTCTTGACGTACAATTTGATCTGAGCAACTTTCTTAATGCGTAAATTGTATGGAGTGAGTGCGCATCATGAATATCGCGGTACGCATTGGCCTGCTGCTGGCTCTCACGCTTGCCTTGCCAGCCATGTCCACGGCGGAAGAAGCTTCCCAACCGACGGCAACTGGCGGGATCACGGCTGATTGCGCACGCGTGAACGTGTCATGCCGTGCCCTTGAAAGCTGTGCGCAGGCGTGTGGCTATCTGCATCAGTGCAAGTTGGACAAGCTTGACCGGGACAAGGACGGCATTCCGTGCGAATCACTGTGCACGCGTCCATGCGACGTCCAAGGGTGACAACGGGTGCGGCAACGCGGCCGGCTCACGCCGCGTCCTCCCGAGGCGCCCCTGCCTCTGGCTCCTGCCAGGCCGGCATATCCTCCAGCATCCCGAGCGCGTGCAGATAGGTGGTCAGGACCGCCTCCTCCTCCTGGCGCTCATGTGCTTCCTTCTTGCGCATTTGAATGATCTTGCGCAGCGCCTTGGTGTCGAAGCCTTGGCCCTTCGCCTCGGAATAGACTTCGCGGATGTCAGCGGCCAAAGCGGCCTTCTCCTCTTCCAGCCGCTCGATTCGTTCGATGATCGCGCGCAGCTGCTGGCGGGTGCTGTCGTGAAGTTCGCTCATGGGGCGGCCTATCTGTTGCTGGAGAACTTGCCGGACCACGCAAGGCGCTTTGCCCAACGTGGTCTCCTGCAAATACGCTAGGCCGCCGCCGCCCTTGTCTCAAGCGCCGGCCGAAGGTTATCCAGAAGCCGGAACACGCTGTGGATGGCGGGATCAGTGGCCCTCGCCATGCGCCTCCTGGAACCGCGTCTGCTGCTCGGACGTCGCCTCCGTTTGGTACTTAGCCTTCCACTCATCGTACGCCATACCGTAGACGAGTTCGCGCGATTCCTCTTTCGAGAGGTCAAAACCGCGCTCTTCCGCCGCGTCGCGGTACCAGTTCGACAGGCAGTTCCGGCAGAACCCGGCAAGGTTCATCATGTCGATGTTCTGCACGTCCGTGCGCTCGCGCAGATGGCTGACCAGCCTGCGGAATACCGCCGCCTCGATCTCGGTGGCGGTCTTGGGATCGACTTCGCGCATCAACTCCTCCTCACGTGGCGTTCTGACATGGGGCAGGATCGCCCCCTCATCTGCAAAGGAGCCATAGTAGTGAATGCGGTGCAAGCCGCTGTTGCGCCGGGTCCGAAGGATCCGCCCGATGATCTGCGCCAGACGCTCGGCCCATTCCTCCTGCCCGGCCGGGTCGCGGATAAGGTCCTGGCGGATTTCGATGAGTGCGTGCGGCAAGCCTCGGCACGTTCCGTGCTCATACATGCTGTCGCCCTTGAGCCGGCCAGTGTAGGGCTCATTCTCCCCCGCAACGATACCGGGTTCAGCGTGGAGTGCGTCCACCAGCGGCTTCGCGAAACGCGGGTCTTTGTCCCACAACACGGTGGCATGCCAAGGGCGCGGATGCCCGCGCCAGGCCTCGGTGAAGCTGTGGATCGAGAAGATCGCTGGCGGCTTTCCGCTCGCTATGGCGGCGTCCAGCGCCGCGTCGATGGCCGCATGATAAGGGCGGTAGAAATGGTTGATGCGGTGAGCGGCCTCGCGCTGGTCGATGCGCGCATTGCCCGGCACCACCGCGCCATCGGAGATGCGCATGATCAGCGTGGGGTCATCAAGCGCCCGATTCGGGTCAATAAACAGCCGCGAGAACCGCGACAACACCGCCGGCACGCCCAACAGTTCGGCCAGCTTGCGTGTCACCCCGGCTGCGCCGATGTCGTACGCAATGTGGCGCTCCAGTTGTTCGGGCGGCAGGCCGAGCGCGCCGTAGCCCGGCGGGAAAGCATTGCTTGCGTGATCGCAGGTGATGATCAGCCCGGCATCAGGTGCGCCGGGGATGAATTCAAATGCGCTTGTAGCGGACGAAGCGTCCGATATCTCGATCTCCATTTTTTTCAGCATTGTTGGACTTCGGTTGTTTCATGCGCCGGAAGCGACGCGGGTCTATCGTTTTCGGGAAAGGCCCCTACCCTACAGAACTTTTTTGATAAGCAAACCCTTGTGCTTCACATGTTTGCTGATAATCAAAGGCGCAATGGCTGAGCATCCGCATCGCACCGATTTGATCGCTCTGTTCGAGACCGCCGTAGCGCGCGCTCAGCCCGCGCGGTGTCTGCCGGGGCTGTTCCCAGACTGGCCTGACGGACGGCTTCTCGTCATTGCCTGCGGAAAAGCCGCGGCGGCGATGGCGCGCGTTGCGGAAGAGTATTACGCGGATGCGCTCGCTAAGGACCGGTATCAGGCCCTCGCAGTCACGCGGCATGGCTACGGTGTTGCGCTGGCCCACACGCAGTTGATCGAGGCGGGGCATCCCGTGCCCGATGGCGGCAGCCTGCGCGGGGCCGAGGCTGCGCTTGCTGCGGCAGAGTCGGCCGGTGTGAATGATCTCGTGCTGGTGCTGCTATCAGGCGGGGCGTCGGCGCTGTGCGCCGCCCCAGTGGCCGGACTGGCGCTGGATGACAAGCGCGCGCTTACGCAATCTCTGTTGCGCTCCGGCGCCACGATCAGCCAGATAAACTGCGTGCGAAAGCATCTGTCGCGCTTCAAGGGCGGGCGGCTGGCCGCGAAGGCTGCGCCAGCGCGCATCGTGACGCTGGCGATTTCCGATGTACCGGGGGATGCCCCAAACGCGATCGGCTCCGGCCCGACCGTGCCCGACCCCACGACGCTGGCCGATGCCCGTCGGGTGCTGGCGGCGTTCGGAATCGTGCCGGGAGCGGCTGTCGACGCGGCGCTGAACGACCCGGCTAATGAGACCCCCAAACCCGGCGATGCGCCCTTTACTCACGCGCAATACACGCTCGCTGCCACCGCCGCCCAGTCGCTAGAAGCCGCAGCCGAGCAGGCCAGCGCTCTGGGCTACCGGGCCATCATCCTCGGGGATGCGCTCGAAGGCGAGGCGCGCGACCTCGCGAATGCCCACGCCGCGCGTGCGCTCGAACTGCAGCGCGAGGGCTTGCGGGCTGCATTGTTGTCGGGCGGCGAGGCCACCGTCACGATTCGCGGCGAGGGGCGCGGCGGCCCCAATCAGGAATACGCGTTGGCGCTGGCCATCGCGCTCAACGGCGCACCCGGTATCCATGCGCTGGCGGCCGATACCGACGGCTCGGACGGCGGCTCCGGCGCAGCGGACGACCCAGCCGGCGCGATTATCGACCCCACAACCTTAGCGCGTGCACGTGCCGTCAATCTCGATCCAGCCACATTTCTCCAAAATAACGACTCGCAAGGGTTTTTTCGCGCGTTGGGCGACCTGCTCATCACCGGGCCGACCCAGACCAACGTTAATGATTTCCGCACGATATTGGTCGAGTCGCCGGGGAATTGATGTCAATTTGTCCGACGAGTGGGCTGTGCCGATCACAACAAGAGGAGCCAATGAGGGAGCGCGCATCCGATCTGAGACGCCCTCGCCGCATCGCCCGATCCGGCGCGTCAACCGCCGCCTGTTTAGCTTCCTTTCTGGCCGTTTTCGCGCTGGCGGCCACAGCCTCCGCGCCGGCGGCCAAGGCGGATCTCAAGCTATGCAACATGACCTCCAGCCGTATTGGCGTCGCAATCGGCTACAAGGCCAGCGAAGGCTGGGTCAGCGAAGGCTGGTGGAATGTCGCCGCTCAGGACTGTGAGATTCTGCTCAAAGGCGACCTGATCGCCCGGTTCTATTACGTTCATGCCGTTGATTACGACCGCGGCGGGGAATGGAGCGGCGAAGCCATCATGTGCACCGACGACAAGGCCTTCACCATCAAAGGCGTGCAGGATTGCGAGGGACGAGGCTTCTCCAAGACCGGCTTCTTTGAGGTCGACACCCAGGAAGAAGCGGACTGGACCATCCGCATGACCGACGGCGAGTAAGCGGGAACGGGTAATGACTGAGCGGCGGGTCAAGATCGTAGCGACGCTTGGGCCCGCCTCCTCCAGTCCGCAGGTGATCGAGCAGCTGATCACCGCCGGGGTTGACACGTTCCGCATCAACATGAGCCACACGCCGCATGACGCCGCGAAAGCGGCTGTTGAGGCGATCCGTACCGCAGAAGCGCGCAGCGGCAAACCTGTCGGCATTCTGGTCGATCTTCAAGGGCCTAAGCTACGCATTGGCGCCTTCGCGGAAGGCGCGGTCGAGCTTCGCCACGGCGAAATGTTCGGCTTCGATACATCCCAAGCGCCCGGGACGCTCTGGCGCGTTCACTTGCCCCACCCTGAGATATTCGCGAGCGTCGCGCCGGGCCACAGGCTGTTGCTGGATGATGGGAAACTGCGCCTTGATG
The DNA here is from genome assembly GCA_964450925.1 of uncultured Hyphomicrobiaceae bacterium. Classification (GTDB taxonomy): domain Bacteria; phylum Pseudomonadota; class Alphaproteobacteria; order Rhizobiales; family Rhodomicrobiaceae; genus Dichotomicrobium. The sequence goes on from CAYVFK010000119.1 coordinate 4,392, forward strand.
TGACGGATGTCGCCTCAGGGACGATCAGCGCGAAAGTTGTCATCGGGGGCACGCTGTCCGGGCGTAAGGGCATCAGCCTGCCTGATACGGTCCTCCCGGTTGGCGCGCTGACGCCGAAAGACCGCGCCGATCTCGACTTCGCCCTGGGGTTGGGCATCGATTGGCTGGCGCTGTCATTCGTTCAGCGCGAAGACGACATTGCCGAGGCGGCCAAGCTCGCGCGCGGGCGCGCCGCGATCCTCGCCAAGATCGAAAAGCCGGCCGCCGTCGCGCGCATCGACGGCATTCTGGAGCGGGCCGATGCGTTGATGGTCGCGCGTGGCGACCTGGGCGTTGAGATGCCGCTGGAGCAGGTGCCGGGCCTGCAGAAGTCGCTGACGCGCGCAGCGCGCCGCGCCGGCAAGCCTATCGTCATCGCAACGCAGATGCTGGAATCGATGATCGACGCGCCTGCACCGACCCGCGCGGAGGTCTCCGACGTGGCGACGGCGGTGTTCGAAGGCGCGGACGCCGTGATGCTCTCGGCCGAATCGGCAGTCGGCAAATACCCGGTCGAGGCGGTCGAGACGATGGCCAGAATCGCCGAGGAGGTGGAGCGCGATCCGCTCTATGACAGCATCATCCATGCGCCGGACCTTGGCTCCGACGAGGATGCCCCCGGCGCGATCAGCGCGGCTGCCTGTTCAATCGCCAAGTCGCTCAACCTCGCGCTTATTATCTGCTACACGGCCACCGGCGCGACCGCCCTGCGTGCTGTGCGTCACCGCCCTGCAACGCCCGTGCTCGCGCTTACCCCCGTGCCCGAGACCGCCCGCCGCCTCGCGCTGGCCTGGGGACTACGTTGCGTGCTCACGGATGATCCGCGCGATCTGGACGACATGGTCGAGCGCGCTTGCGGCATCGCCCGCGACTGGGGGTTCGCAGCGCCGGGCCAGCGCGTCATCATCTCTGCCGGCGTGCCGCTGGGAACGCCCGGTGCGACCAATCTGCTACGCGTCGCGTTTATCGAGCGGGCCTCGCGTAGCGCTCCACCATAGGCAAAGACAATTTTCGCGTAGAAATAATCCCGCTTGCGCCCTTGCCATCTCCGCATCTGCTTGCGACGATACTCGACCAAGCGAGTACCGGACAAATATACGGCGGAGGACAAAATGGCGGATACCGGCGCGCATGACACCCACGGCCCCCGATGTGTGGCTCTGGTCGGTCCGTATGCCAGCGGCAAGACGACGCTGCTGGAAGCCATCATGACACGCACAGGCGCGATCAGCCGACAGGGTAGCATCGTCGAAGGCAACACGCTCGGCGATCAAGATGCTTCCGCCCGTGCGCACCGGATGAGCGTTGAGATGAATGTCGGCGAAACCGAATTCCTCGGCGATCCCCTCACCTTCCTCGACTGCCCCGGCTCGGTCGAATTCCACTATGAATGTCTTCCCGCGATCGCTGCTTGCGACGCCGCGGTTGTCGTATGCGAGGCCGATCCGCGCAAAGTCCCGGCATTGCAAATGGTCCTGCGCGATCTGGAGGAGCAGGGCATCCCGCATTTCCTGTTCCTCAACAAGATCGACAAGGCTGACATGCGCCTGCGCGACATCCTGCCGATCCTCCAACCCGCGAGCCAGCGCCCGCTGGTGTTGCGTCATATCCCGATCTGGGAAAACGGCATCGTCACCGGGTTCATCGACCTGGCGCTGGAACGCGCTTATCTCTACCGCGAGCACGCGCCCAGTGAGGTGATCGACATTCCGTCCGAGGCCGGCGACCGCGAGGCCGAAGCGCGCTTCTCGATGCTTGAGCAACTTGCGGATTACGACGATCGGCTCATGGAGCAGCTTCTGGAGGACATCGAGCCACCGCGCGACCACGTCTTCGATGATTTGGCGAAAGAGCTGCGCGAGGGCGCGATCTGCCCAGTGTTGATCGGATCGGCCGAGCGCGGCAACGGCATCTTTCGGCTATTGAAAGCGCTGCGCCACGAAGCGCCTCATGTCGATCAGGCAGCCAAGCGGC
>CAYVFK010000120.1:0-6339 GCA_964450925.1 uncultured Hyphomicrobiaceae bacterium
TAGATTGCAGCTTCGGGTAATAGTCGCCGCCAGCACGCTCATAGGCGTCGGCCCAGGCATAGTCGAACACGTATTCGCCCATGCTGTGGCCCTTGAGGTAGAGCGGCATCGCGCCCAGCAGCGCGCCGGACGCATCGCGCAAAGCCAGGTGGCGCGGCGCCCAACCGGTCTGCGCGCGCACGCAGCCGCTGTCCTCCAGCGCCTTCAGAAAGGCGTGCGACACGAAGGGGTTATAGGTGGCCGGATCAGGGTTGGCGCAAGCATCCCATTCGGAGGATGGAATGTCCGCGATCGCGCCGGTGACCTCGACTTTCAGCGGTTCGCTATCTCCCATGCGGTGTCTCCGTCGCCGGTTCAGGGCGTGAAACCTTCAAAGATGATCGCACCAGCACGACGCAGGGCGCGCGCGGCCTCGATCGGCGTGCGGATCGTCCATGCGATCACCGGAAGCCTTGCGGCGCGGCGCGCGAGCAGCGGCCCGAGGAGCCCTAGCGCCGTTTGCTCGCAAGATAGGAAATGGGGCCGCGCCGCTGTAATGAAAAGCAGATGGGTGAGCGCGATGCGCTGGAGCGCTCCAGCGTGCGGCAATTCGCCCGCGCGCACCCGGGCCACCCCAAGCCCGCGCGGGAGCTGCGGCGCGAGTTCGCGGAATGCGCCGAGTAGCCAAGGGTCAAACGACATCAGCGCGACCGGGCCGCGATATGCGCGCAAGTCTTCGGCGATGCGCGCGGCGAAGGCGCTTTGATCGGTGAAGTCGCTCTTGACCTCAAGAAATAGCGGCACACGGCCATCAACATGGTCGAGCAGGGCTGTGAGCGTCGGCATGCGGTCGTGCGTATCGCGCAAGCGCACCGCGCCCAACGCCCGCGCATCCTGAGCGGCAATACGGCCGGCGCCGTGCGTCAGACGCTCAAGCGACGCGTCGTGAAACACCATCGGCGTGCCGCAGCCAGCTGCGCGCAGGTCCGTCTCGATGGCATAGCCAGCTTGCAGCGCCGACTCGAACGCCGATGGCGTATTCTCAATGATCCCGCAGGTCGCATCATGCAATCCGCGATGCGCGATCGGCTGCAGCAGCCAGTCGGGCCGGCTGGTCATTCAGCTTGACGACACCGCGAACACGCCATCGACCTCGACCGCCGCGCCCATCGGCAAGCTGGCGCATCCCACCGCGATACGCGAATGCACGCCGGCCGCGCCAAGCACCTCGCCGATCAGGTCCGAGGCGCCGTTGATGACCGAGGGTTGGTCGGTGAAATCGGGCATGCTGTTGACGAAGCCGTTCAGCCGCAAGCACAGTGTGATCCGGTCCAGATCGCCCAGCGCCGCCTTGGCCTGCGCCAGGATGTTCAGCGCACACAGTCGCGCCGCGGCCTGCCCGTCTTCGATGCTCACGTCCTGGCCGAGTTTCCCGGCATAGGCGAGGCCGGATTCGTCTTTCGGAAGCTGCCCGGCGACGAATAACAGACCGCTTGTAATTGCATAAGGTGCGTAATTGGCCGCCGGCGCCGGGGCTGGCGGCAGCGTAATGCCGAGCGCGCGCAACTTTTCGTCCACAGTTCCGGGCATAGTTTCCCTTTCGGTATACAACCAAGTGATTTCATCATTGGTGCGTTCACGTTCACCCTGTATATTTCAACTCATGAGGTCAGGAAACAGAATCATGCGCTCTTGTACAGCGAAGCTGGGCTGGAATGCTGGCGCGGCAATCGTTGCAGCGCTGACGATCACAACCGTGTCAGCGCCCGCGCAGGCGACCGGGCTCAACATGCCTTTTGCGCCGCATCGCGCCGTTTACGAGATGCAACTCGACGAGGCCAGCGCGGGCAAAAACATTGCCGGCGTGGAAGGGCGTATGGTCTTCGACATCTCCGGCTCGCCCTGCGACGGCTACAAGCTGGAGAACCGGATGGTCACGCGTATCGTCGACGCGGAGGGCGTCGAGGTTGTCAGCGACATCCGCTCATCGACATGGGAAGATGCGAAAGGTGACAAATTCCGCTTCACATCATCGCAGTATCTGAACAATCAGCTTACCGACAATCTTGAAGGCGAGGCTCAGCGCGAGAAGCCTGGCGGGCCGATCGTGATCATGCTTGAAGCCCCGCGCGCGGCACAGCTGCGGATTGAAGAAGCAGCTAACTTCCCGACACAGTTTTCACTGCAGATCCTGGAGGCAGCGCGGGCGAACGAGCGCGTGGTGCAGGCCAATGTGTATGACGGGTCGGAAACCGGGGACAAGCTGTTTGCCACCACGACCTTTATCGGTGAAGTCGTCGCGCCCGACGGAGAGGATGCCAGCAGCCTGCCGGGCGAGGACCGCCTGGCGGGACTGCGGTCGTGGCCGGTGTCGATCAGCTATTTCGAAGCCGGCGGGCCGAACGAGAGCGTACCGAGCTATCAACTGTCGTTCCGGCTCTACGAAAATGGTGTGAGCCGCAAGCTGCGAATCGATTATGGGACCTTCGCCTTGAAGGGCGAGCTCTCGCTGCTTGAATTTTACGAGACGGATAAGTGCCGCCAGTTGCCCGGCTGACACGGTGCGTTCACGACGATGAAAGTGCGTTGCGCGCTGGTTGAACATCGGAAGGGTCGATGGACGCGTTGCCGCAAAAAGCGAGCAGGAGAGGCTCATCCGCAAGCAGGTGGTCCAAAACGCCCGTGAGGAACGCGCGGTCTTCGATAAGCTCAGCCAGGTCCTGAGGTCCGAGACCGCTTCGGGACAGGAAATCGGCGAGATAACTCTCGTCCGAAGCGATGAAAGCCACCGCCCGAAAGGCCATTGCTTCGGCATCGTCAGCGTTAAGGCTATGAGAGTCACGCGTGTGTTTCATGGCTAGACAATTCTGTAGATCACAAGTTTGTGTGAGCACACAGGGTTTTTTAACGGGTGCTCTCTAGGATCCGGCTAGAGCGGTCCGCGGCCCCGAAATGTCGGGATGAACATCACAACATTCGCAAGATAGAATATGCCGGAATTCGAAGAAACAAGGACAAGGCGCATTAAAAGGCCGAGCAATGGGTCGATTGCACGGCGTCATGCCCGATTGGCCCAGCCAGAGGGGAAGATCGACCAATCTCTCGTGAGTCGAGACAATGGCAAAGCCGGTGCAAGTGGCAATACGGTCTTGATTGTCGAGGACAACGAGTTGAACATGAAATTGTTCAATGACCTTCTTGAGGCTCATGGCTACCAGACTATTCAGACCCGCAACGGCATGGACGCGCTCCCGCTTGCACGCAAGCACCGCCCGGCGCTGATCCTGATGGATATTCAGCTCCCGGAGGTGTCAGGTCTCGACGTTACAAAATGGCTCAAAGAAGATGACACGCTGAAGAGTATCCCGGTGATCGCGGTAACGGCTTTTGCGATGAAGGGCGATGAACAACGCATCCGCGAGGGGGGTTGTGAGGCCTATATCTCAAAGCCGATTGCTGTCGGCGCGTTTCTGGCGACAATAGAGCAATTCATCAAAACGGGCTGATGCAGGCAGTCGGCCCGCACTGCGTTCACGAGGCGATTTTTTTCTGGGGATAAGTTGCCGCACGAGCGCGCGCGCACCCGCTACGCTCATACGCGATACCAATGTTTACCTTAAACAATTGTATTTATTGCTTTTTGGCGCATGTTCAGTTGATTCTTGACAGAGATTTGGGGTGTTGCCGAGTTTTGCGGCAGCACGCGCATCTGGATTTTGAAGCGGGGGACGCGCAGGCTTGACGCAGCGCCGGGCTCGACAGCCCTTGAAAATGCCTGCCTTTTCCCGCTTACTGTTGTGGAAAATAAAGTTTCCCCCAGCTTGCCAGGTTCGCCGCATCTCCTGGTTTGGGGGGATCGGCCGGGTGGTGCGCGGTTGAGTGGCCTCCTCGCAAACGCCAGTACCATCTCGGCCAACAAGTCAAATGACCAACGCCCTCTTTGGTTGATTTGACTTGAAGGCCAGTCCTCGCGACTTCTTGGATGTACCCCGCTGCCGAGTGGTCGTGGGGCTGGCCGGCGGCGCTTGCCACCCTGGTTGGCACAAACGGTGCCGACCCCGCGCGTCGCGGCCTATGTAAGTTCGTGTGTAATTGAAGAATAATGCAAGTCGAACGCGCCGGATGGTAAGGTCCGACAGGGCGCGACCGAACTATTTGAGTTTTGATTCTTTGAATTCGACGTGCTTGCGCGCAACTGGATCGTACTTTTTCAGCACGAGCTTCTCGGTTAAATTGCGCGTGTTCTTTTTTGTTACGTAAAAATAGCCGGTCCCAGCCGAACTCACCAGCTTGATCTTTTGCGTTGTTGGTTTGGCCATTCGCCTGCTCCAGAAAACAAACCTGCGATATTGCGCCCACAGTTACCGAGGGGGGCGCGGATGTCAAGAACGCGCGTGCGGCTACAAGATCGCCCGTTGAAAACCGCTCCCGCGGGCCAGTAGAAACGGCGCCGGCGCATGCGGATCGCCCAGCCGGCCAGCATTGAGCCGGCGGATCAGCGTCTCGATCACCGCGCGCGATACCACATGCAACTCCTCCTTGGCCAGCTCATCCAGCGCATACCAGCTGACATCTTCAAGCTCGCCGTCGCCTGCCCGCAGGATCGCCGCTGTGCTGCGGCAACGCAGGCAGAAAAAGCGCGTGTCAAAGCGACGCGGGCGCTTCGGCGGTGTCAGCGCCCTGGCAATGAAGCTCAGCCGGCGCAAATCCGCACCGCCGTCGGGCCGGCAGGCGGGCGAGAGGAAGCCGACTTCCTCGCGCGCCTCGCGCAGGGCTGCGGCAGCCAGCGCGCGCGCAAAGGCCCCGGGGTGGGAAACACGGCTATGCGTGGCAAGCTTCTCGACCAGTGGACTGGGAAGATCGTGACGCGGCTTGACACGATAATCTCGCGGCTCAACCCGCCCGCCAGGGAATACCAACACGCCAGGCATGAACACATGCCCGCTGGCCCGACGCCCCATCAGGATGCGCGGGACCTCCGCGCTATCATCAAGGATCACCAGGCTCGCAGCGTCCCGCGCAGGCCGCTGGGGCCATTCGCCGGGCCGCAGAAAGCGCGAAAGATATTCCTGGGTGGCCCCGGCGATGCCCAGCGGCAGCGGGATAGCGCGGGAAGGTTTCACAGCTCGGGGCAGGGTTCGCCCTCACGCTCGTCACTTCTGGGATCGAAGCCATGCATGTAATGCGCCCATTGCAGCGCAACGATCGCGCCTTTGACCATGGGCAGCAGCCAGAGCGTGAGCAGGACTGCCAGCGGTAGCCATAGCACCATGTGCAGCCAGAGTGCGGGCTGCGCGGCCAGCTCCAGCCACATCACAGGCGGCACGATCAGATGGCCGGCGATGAAGATGGTGAAATAGGCGGGCGCGTCATCCGCGCGATGGTGATACAGCGCCTCGCCGCACGACGCGCAGGCATCGCGCACCTGGAGAAAGTGCGCAAACATACCGCCATGCCCACAGGCCGGGCAACTGTGCCGCGTGCCGCGCCAAAGGGAGCGCCACACCGGGCGCTGCGGCAGGTTCATGTCGGACTGCGTGCTGAAACCCATCTTGTTTCTCATCTCCCGCTTATCGCCGTCCCGGCTTGTTCGCGCCGCGCCGGGCGCTGGCTTTCTTTCCGGCCTTTTTGTCACGGGTCGGCGCGTTCCGCTTTGCGGATTTCCCCACGCGCGCGGCTTGCGCCTTGCCCAACGCCTCCGACTTGTGCCGCCCCTCGCTCAACAGTTCGAAGCGAAGCGCGCCGGCGTCGGGCACCGCCTCAACGAGGCGCACATCGACACCGTCTCCCAGGCGGAATGTTTCGCCTGTATGCTGGCCGACCAGCGCGTGCGCGTCCGCCATGTAGATGTAATGATCCTTGCCGATGGTCGAGATAGGAATAAAGCCATCCGCCCCTGTGTCGGAAAGCCGCACGAACAGGCCGGCTCGCGTAACGCCGGAGATCCGGGCACGGAAGGTCGCGCCGATCTGGTCTGCAAGATATGATGCCACAAGCCGGTCGACCGTGTCGCGCTCTGCCGCCATGGCGCGGCGCTCGGCATTCGAGATAGCCTCGGCGACCTTGTCCAGTTCCGCCACCTCGTCGTCGCTCAAGCCGCCTGGCCCCCCGCCCAATGCGCGCACCAGCGAGCGATGCACGACCAGATCGGCATAGCGGCGGATCGGTGAGGTGAAATGGGCATACTTGCGCAGGTTCAGCCCGAAATGGCCGTAGTTGCCAACGCTGTACTCGGCTTGTGCCTGCGCGCGCAGCACCACATCATTCACGAGCAGTGAATATTCGCTGTCGCGGGCGCGCTCAAGGATGCGGTTGAATTGCTCCGGCTTCATCACCCCGGATTTCGGCAGTTTGAACCCG
>CAYVFK010000121.1:0-6332 GCA_964450925.1 uncultured Hyphomicrobiaceae bacterium
GAGCCGATCGATCCAGCGCAGGCCGCGCACGGATTTGGTGACGCCGAGAAACGCGTTTCCGGACTCTGAGCCAGCCGGCGATTTCAGGGATAGAGCCATCGGGACACTCGCGCGCGATTTTAGTGTCCGCAAGCCTAACCGATTCTGAGTAAGCGCGTCGGGCGAGCTGTGGATAACGCTAGCCGCCGGACAGCGCCACGTGCTGCGTCGCGATCCAGCGCACGGAGCCGCGAGCGCTGCGCATGGCGAGCGTATGGGTGTGAATGCCGCCTGCGTCGCTCAGCACGCCGCGCAGCAACGCGCCGCCGCTGATGCCGGTGGCGGAAAAGACGATATCGCCTGCGGCCAGTTCATTGGCTGCATAATTGCGCTGCGGGTCCAGACCGCTCGCGGCGACGAGTTGGCGCTGATCGTTGTTGAGCGGGGTCAGCCGTGCCTGCATCTGCCCGCCCATGCAGCGCAGCGCCGCGGCAGCGATCAGACCTTCGGGCGCGCCGCCCATGCCGAGATAGATGTCCAGCCCGGTCAGGTCTGCGCGCGCCGTTTCGATCACCGCGGCAATGTCGCCGTCGCTGATGAGCCGCACCGCCGCGCCGGTTTCGCGCAGCGCGGCAATGAGCGATGCGTGACGCGGACGATCGAGCACGCAGGCGGTGATGTCCCTCGGTCCCACGCCCTTAGCTTTGGCCAGCGCGGCCAGATTTTCGGCGGGCGAAGCATCGAGATCGACGATTCCATCCGGGTAGCCCGGCCCTATGGCGATTTTCTCCATGTACACATCCGGCACGCCGAGCAGGCTCCCCGGCAGTCCGATGACCACTGCTGACAGCGCATTCGGCAGCGCCTTGGCGCACAGCGTTGCGCCCTCCAGCGGATTAACTACCAGGTCGATGCGTGGCCCGCCCGCGCCCAGCGACGCGCCGCTTGTGAGCCGTTCGTCCTCCAGGGCGTTGCAACCGACAATTATGCGACCATCGGCCTCCAGCTGGTCCAGTTCGCCCAGCAGTGTGTGCGCCGCCGCTGTTATCGCTGCTGGCTCGTCGCCACGTCCACGATGAGCGGCCGCTGCGATCGCCGTCGCCTCGGTCATTTGTAGCGCGGAGAGCAGCAGCCCATCCGGCAGAGTGCGTTCGGATTCCGTCACCAGCGGTCCTTTTCCGGCCCGATAAGCGTGCGCTGTCGCGCAGCCTCGGGCGACATAACCTTGTGCATCGACGCATTCATTCGCTTCACCGGGCAGCGAGTCCGAGTTCGAATGAACACGTCAAAGATGAACTAGCTCACAGTGATGGCGCGCGTGGCTTCCCACGTCTGTCCATTGGCATCGAGCCAAGTGAACGCGAATTCGCCGGATTCTTCAACCCGCACCGGGAAGGCGATGTAGGGATTTGCGGAGATGGCGGGGTAGAGTTTGGCGCGGAAAACTTCCTTGCCGTTAAAACGAGCTACGAATTCCTCGATGATGTTTCGCGGAATTAGCTCGCCCGTGCGGTCGTCGGGCCGCTGCCCACTCTCCATCGGATGGGCAATCAGCGTCTGAATCTCGATTGTTTCGCCGGCGGTTGCCGTTTCCGGCATTTTCACCTGCGGTTCTGCGAGAAAAGTCATTTTCAACCCTTGTTTTTCGGATCAGCTCACTCGCCGCAGCAGCCAACGAGAACTTCGATGCGCCTTCGACCGATGAAAAAGTCGCCGCCGCTTGTCTGCGCCAGCGCGACGATCTCCTGCGTGCGTAGCAAACGCATCCGCGCAGCGGCCCGCGCCGCGCCGCTCAACGGCGTGAAGTAGAATGAAGCAACTGGCGGCGCATCGTTATCTGTGGCGATGATATGGATGGCCTGGATATAGTCGATATCGCCCATTTCGTAGTCGACCGCCACAGTGAACGGGACGAGATTGCCGTTTTCCGACACCTCCGGGAGATCAAGCGTAACCTTGTCCTCGACCGGTTCCTTGCCTTTAAGGATTGTGTCGACCAACGCCCGCCAATCCTCCGGCGTCTCGGGCTCCTGCGCTTCGAGCACACTTGAGCCGAGCCCGAGTGCCGCAAGGGCGGCTGAGGCCATCACGCCGAACTGGCGACGATTGAGGCGTCTCAATGCCCTCGAGTGTGTGGCCCTGGATTGTTTGTTCATCACCGTCTCAAATCGGCGCGCGCGGCGGCGCGCATCTGCCTAAAACGCGTGCTCACGCTCATGAAAACACGATCGCCGTTCAAATAACATGTCGTCACATGGATCGCGATTGCGTCGAAATTTTGCACTGCGGCGAAAAGAAATAAAATTGCGCCGCTTTCGAGATTTGTCGCGGCCAGTGCGCGGCTCATCCAGCCAAGCGTAATTTTCGCAAAAATGTCTGGCCGACGGTGCACATACGCAACCGACTGTAGCAGCAGCGTCGGTCGGCTTCCGGCCCACCTTGCTGCATTGCAAAAAACTCTTGAAATCGATTCATGATTGGCCAACGATCATAAAGCTTGTGGATTAGGCAGTTGTGCTGCACCCGGCGTTGCTTCGGCGACTTGGTCGCAGGCCCAAGGAGGACACCAATGAGCGAACCCGCCATCGCCAACACCGCCCAGGGCGGGACAGGGTACAAAGACCTATACGAAATCGGCGAGATTCCGCCGCTCGGGCATGTGCCGAAGTCAATGTACGCCTGGGTCATCCGCAAGGAGCGCCACGGCCCGCCAGACCAGGCCATGCAGATGGAGGTGGTGCCGACCTGGGAGTTGGACAGCCATGAGGTGCTGGTCCTCGTGATGGCCGCGGGTGTGAATTACAATGGCGTTTGGGCCTGTCTCGGCCAGCCGGTGTCCACGATCGATATTCATAAGAACCCCTATCAGGTGGCCGGTTCCGACGCGGCCGGCGTCGTCTGGGCCGTGGGCTCAAAGGTCAAGCGCTGGAAGGTGGGCGACGAGGTCGTCATTCACTGCAATCAGGACGACGGCGACGACGAGGAATGTAACGGCGGCGACCCGATGCTGTCGCCCAGCCAACGCAACTGGGGCTACGAAACGCCGGACGGCTCTTTCGGCCAGTTCACGCGCGTTCAGGACCGCCAGCTCATGCCGCGTCCCAAGCATCTTACCTGGGAAGAGTCCGCCTGCTACACGCTGACCCTCGCGACATCATACCGGATGCTGTTCGGACACCGCCCGCACGTCCTGCGCCCAGGTCATAACGTGTTGGTCTGGGGCGCGAGCGGCGGCATCGGCTCGATGGCGATCCAGCTCTGTGCGACCTCTGGCGCGAACGCGATCGGCGTCATTTCCGATGAGGACAAACGCGAATTCGTGCTCTCGCTCGGCGCAAAAGGCGTTATCAACCGCAAAGATTTCAACTGTTGGGGCGAAATGCCGGGCGTTGGGACAGACGACTATCAGGCCTGGGTGCAAGAGGTCCGCAAGTTCGGCAAGGCGATCTGGGACACGACCGGCAAGGGCGTGAATGTGGATTTCGTCTTCGAGCACCCCGGCGAGGCCACGTTCCCCGTCTCGGTCTTCGTGGTGAAGCGCGGCGGCATGGTCGTCATCTGCGCGGGCACCACCGGCTACAAGCTCACGCTCGACGCGCGCTATCTCTGGATGCATCAGAAGCGGGTGCAGGGCTCCCACTTTGCGAATCTCATGCAGGCGTCGCAGGCGAACAAACTGGTGCTGGAACGGCGCATTGATCCATGCATGTCCGAGGTTTTTCCGTGGCATGACATACCAAAGGCGCATATGCGCATGTGGCGCAACGAACATCGTCCGGGTAACATGGCTGTGCTAGTGAATGCGCCGCACGGTGGTTTGCGCACGTTTGAGGACGCGATGGAGGTGTCGCGCGCGCGGTTCGGCTAGGGCGGTCTGGCCACATACGCGCATGGGCGTGGGCGCTATCGGCACAAGAACATCTGGCTTCGCGGCCTGCGTCGCTGCGTGGCTATCCTGTCAATTATCCGATCGTATGGGGCCTGAAATATGAACGTATTTCCGAGTGACGTAGACGTCGTGGTCGAGGAGTTGAGCGCTGTGCGCGCTCAGGCCGAACAAAAGCTGTCCGGCAATGATTATTTCAAGGCGACGAGCCGGCTTGAAGAACTCGTAGAGGAGGTGCGCCAGGCAAAAGCGCTGGGCGAGGTGGGCGAAGAGTTTCTCCGCGCCGTGGTGTTCGAGATGGATGGAATCCGCGCACGTTACGGCCTGGAACTGCCCCCGCGCAGCTTGGAACAGATGGATGCGCCCGAGTCGGACGCCGCCGCCGCGCCGGAACCTGCCGAGGCGGACCTCGCCGGGAACGATTTTTACATGAAGTCTACCTCAACAGCGATGGCCGCCGGGGCGGTGGCGCGCGAGGCCGGCATGACAATTCAGCAGTTCGCCCAATCCGTCGCGGAGAGGTCTGGCGAGACCGCGCAGAGCTGGGCGCAGTCATTGGAAGGCAGCGCGTCGGAGGTTGTGAGCAACGCAGTGGAAAGTGCGCGCGAAGCGGGTGAGACCGTACAGTCCTTCGCCGAATCCGTGGCGGGCAAGGCCGGCGAAACGGCGCAGAGCTGGGCACAGGCCGTAGCAGAGCGTGCGCCAGAGGTTGGGCAACAGGCTGCCGACGCCGCCCGAGAAGCGAGGGAAAGCGTGCAGCAGTTCGCCCAATCCGTCGCCGAGCAGACAAGCGAGACCGCGCAGAGCTGGGCGCAAAAGCTGGAGCATGAAGCTTCACAGGCCGCTGGGTCGGCCGCGGAAGGCGCCCGCGAGACGGGCGAGAGCGCTGGCAAATTTGCGCAGTCCGTCGCCGCGCAATCCGGCGAGACCGCCGAAAGTTGGGCGCAGTCGCTTGAGGCGCAGGCCTCGCAGGCGACGGAGACGGCTCAGGAGACGGTGCAAGACGCAACTGAAACCGCGCAGCGCTGGGCAGCGAGCGCCGAAGAGCACGCGCGCGAAGCCGCGCAGCAGACGAGCGAGAGTGTGAGCGAGTTCGCGCAGTCCGTCGCCGCGCAATCCGGGGAGACTGCCGAGAGTTGGGCGCAGTCGCTGGAGGCGCAGGCTTCCGCGGCGGCGGAGACGGCTCAGGAGACGGCGGAAGACGCAAGTGAAACTGCTAAACGCTGGGCAGCGAGCGCCGAAGAGCACGCTGGCGAAGCTGCAAAGCAGGCAGATACGGCGGTCTCGGAGACAGTACAAGCCGTCGAAGAGCAGTTTGCAACGGCCGAAGCCGAAGCAACACCAGGCGCACCGGCCCTTGAAACGTCTCAACACGAGCAAGCCGACCCTGCGGAGGCGCATACGCAAGTTGCGGCCGCGCCAGTGGCGCCGCCGGTCTCCGACCTTTCGGGCCTGCATATCGACCAGCGACAGAGCCCCGAGCAGCCCGCCGCCCAGGACCGGCCGGCCGAGCCAGCGGAGGAGCGCGGCGAAAGCACGGTTGCGCGTTTCTTCCGCGCGCTGCTGGGCCGGAAATCGTGATTGCGGCAGGTTGTCGTGATCTGTGAGCGCGTCCGAACGTAAGGCTTCTACCGCGCAAAATCTGAGGAGTTGGCCATGTCCGTCGCCTTTCAGTCCCCGAGCGAGACGCCCGCGCTGCTCGACGACCTGCCCACTTTGCTCGGACCCGCGGCAGAGGCCGCCAAGAGGCTGGTGGATGTTGTCCGTGCAAGCGTTTGGCAGCGGGTGGAGAGCGGCGGCAAGCCGGACGCCATGCTCATGGAACGAGAACAGCACGCGACGCATGGGTTCGCCTGGCTGACCACATACGAGCAGACGCTGGCCGAACTGGCTAGTCACGCTATGAGCGCTTCGAGCGAAGGGCGCTTCGGCGATCTGGAAGCGCTGCTCGCGCAGATCGCATTTGCGGAATACCTGCATCAGATGGTTGGCGGCATCCCGATGAGCCAGACCGAGGTGTTCCGGCCAAGCGATCTCGGCTTGCGCGCCGCAGATGTCGACGCCTGCCTCAACCCGCAGGCCCGCCGTCTGATGACGCTCGGCAACACGCCCGCCGCGCGCGAACGTCTCGCTGAACTGATGATCGAGCGAGACGGTGCTGCCACGTTCGGCGACAGCGGACTGGACGAAACGATGGAAGCGATGCGCGACGAGATGCGCCGCTTCACCGAGGCCGAGGTCAAGCCGCACGCACACGAATGGCACCTCCAGAACGCCTACATCCCGATGGAGACCATCTCACAGATGAGCGAACTGGGCGTCTTCGGCCTGACGATCCCGGAAGCTTATGGCGGGCTGGGCCTTGGCAAGGAGGCGATGTGCGTTGTTTCCGAGGAGCTGTCGCGCGGATACATCGGCGTTGGCTCGCTCGGCACGCGCTCGGAGATCGCGGCGGAGCTGATCCTGC
>CAYVFK010000122.1:0-6319 GCA_964450925.1 uncultured Hyphomicrobiaceae bacterium
AGATGCTCCCGGCCGAGGTGCAGCTCAGCGAAGGCCAGGATGTCGAAAAGCAGCTCGACCGCTGCTATGCCGCACAGCCCGATCTCATCGTCTGCGGCCTCGGCTTGGCAAACCCGCTGGAGGCAGAGGGGCTGGCGACGAAATGGTCCATCGAACTGCTATTCACGCCAACGCAGGGCTATGACCAGGCCGGCGATCTCGCCGAACTGTTCGCTCGCCCGCTGGTGCGCCGCGCAAAGCTGAAGGTGTAGACCCAGATGCAACTGACCGTGTGGACATATGAAGGCCCGCCGCATGTCGGGGCCATGCGCATCGCCACAGGGCTGAAGGACGTGCATTACGTCCTCCACGCGCCGCAGGGCGATACTTACGCTGATTTGCTTTTCACGATGATCGAGCGGCGCGACCAACGCCCGCCGGTAACTTACACGACATTTCAAGCGCGCGACCTTGGCAAGGACACCGCGGAAATTTTCCGCGACGCGATCCTGTCCTCCTATGACCGCTTCAAGCCCAATGCGATGCTCGTCGGCGCGTCCTGCACGGCCGAGTTGATTCAGGATGATCCCGGCGGTCTGGCGAAGGCAGCCGGCCTGCCGATCCCGATCGTGCCGCTTGAGCTGCCGTCCTACCAGAAGAAAGAAAACTGGGGCGCGTCGGAGACCTTCTATCAGCTCGTACGCAAGCTGATCCGACCGGCTGGAGACGCAGCGCCGCGCGCCTCCGGCGCACGCCCGCGCTGCAACCTGCTCGGCGCAACCGCTTTGGGCTTCCGGCATCGCGATGACGTGCGCGAGATTACCTATCTGCTCGATAAGCTGGGCATCGACATCAATGTCTGCGCGCCGCTTAACGCCACGGCGGACGATATTTCCCGGCTCAACGAAGCCGACTTCAACGTCGTCATGTATCCCGAGATTGCCGATGTCACCGCGCGCTGGCTAGAGCGCAACTATAAGCAGCCTTACACCAAGACCGTGCCGATCGGTGTGGGCGCGACGCGCGATTTCATCCACGAAGTGACAAAGATTACCGGGATCGACCCGTCAGCCGCGCTGGAAGAACTTGAATGCCGGCTCCCGTGGTATTCGCGCTCGATCGATTCCAACTACCTCACCGGCAAGCGCGTCTTCATCTTCGCCGACGCCACCCATGCGTTGGCCGCCGCGCGCATCGCCTCAGAAGAACTCGGCTATGAGGTTGTCGGGCTTGGCACCTATAGCCGCGAATTTGCCCGCGATGTTCGCGCCAAGGCGAAAGAACTCGGCATCGAGGCGCTGATCACCGACGACTACCTCGAAGTCGAAGAGCAGGTGCAAGAGCTTCAGCCCGAACTCGTGCTCGGCACGCAGATGGAGCGGCATATCGCCAAGCGCCTCGGCATCGCCTGCGCCGTGATTTCCGCGCCCGTCCATGTGCAGGACTATCCCGCGCGGACCTCGCCGCAGATGGGTTTTGAAGGCGCGAACGTGATCTTCGACGACTGGGTCCATCCGCTGATGATGGGCCTGGAAGAACACCTGCTCGGCATGTTCCGCGAGGATTTCGAGTTCAACGATGACGCCGTGCCATCTCACCTGGCGATGCATGGCGAAACCGGACCACGCGTCCAGCCGCAAACCGAAGCGCCGCAGGATACCGCACCAGCGCCGGAACAGGCCGCACCTGCAGACAACGCGCCCATTATCTGGGAAGCCGACGCCGAGCAGGAGCTTCGCAAGATACCGTTTTTCGTCCGGGGCAAGGCCAAGCGCAACGCTGAGGCTTTCGCCGCTGAGAAGGGCCTTTCACAGATAACCGTAGAGACACTGTACGATGCAAAAGCACATTTCGGCCGCTGAGATCGCACCCGTCAATGTGGTGATCGTCACGCTGGACAAGCACCTGGCGCCTGCCGCCGAGCGGGCGCGAGACACCCTCCGGCGCGATATTCCCGGCATCAACCTGAGCCTGCACGCCGCTTCGGACTTTGCCGCTGACGCCGATGCGCTGGAAGCCTGCCGCGCCGACATCGCCAAAGGCCATATCATCATCGTCACGATGATGTTCCTCGACGAGCACATCCAGGCGATCCTGCCGGACTTGCAGGCGCGGCGCGATGGCTGCGATGCGATGGTGGCGTGCATGTCTGCCGGAGAGGTGATGCGGCTGACGCGCATGGGCAAGTTCACGATGGGCGGCGAACCGTCTGGCGCGGTGAAGCTGTTAAAGCGCCTGCGCGGCTCAAGCGACAAGAAGAAGAGCTCGGGCGCTGGCCAGATGGCGATGCTGCGCCGCCTGCCACGAATCCTGAAGTTCATCCCCGGCACCGCACAGGATGTGCGCGCCTATTTCCTGACGATGCAGTACTGGCTGGCCTGTTCGGATGACAACCTCGCGAACATGGTGCGCCAACTCATAGACCGCTACGCGGATGGCGCGCGCTTGGCGTTGCGCGGCACGATCAACGTTCAGGCGCCGATGGTATATCCAGAAACCGGCGTTTATCATCCCAGGATGGTCGGCCGCGTGGCCGAACGCGCCGAGGAACTGCCGCAGAGCAAGGGCGAGCGCGGCACGATCGGCGTGCTCTTGATGCGTTCCTACATTCTCTCACGCGATACCGCTCACTATGACGGGGTGATCCATTCGCTGGAGGCGCGCGGCTTCCGCGTGATCCCTGCATTCGCCAGCGGGCTGGATTCGCGCCCGGCGATCGAGCGCTTCTTCATGCAAAACGGCAAGCCGGCGGTCGACGCGGTCGTGTCGCTGACAGGCTTCTCACTGGTGGGCGGCCCGGCCTATAACGATTCCGAAGCGGCGCAGAAGATACTGGAAAAGCTGGATGTTCCCTATACCGCCGCCCATGCGATGGAGTTCCAGACGCTGCAACAATGGGGCGGCTCCGACCGCGGGTTGATGCCGGTCGAGACCACGATGATGGTGGCGATCCCTGAGTTGGACGGGGCGACCTCGCCGCTGATCTATGGCGGGCGCGCGGATGCTTCGGGCATGCCCTGCGAAGGGTGCGAGCGCCATTGCCGCTTTGAAAGCCAGCACGGCATCAGCGCCATGCAGGTTTGCGTGGCCCGCGCCGAACAACTCGCCTCGCGCGTCGAGCGGATGGTGCGCCTGCGCAAGACACCGCGCGCCGAGCGCAAGCTTGCGATCGTGCTCTTCAACTTCCCACCCAATGGCGGCGCTACGGGCACGGCGGCTTATCTCTCGGTTTTCCAATCGCTCCACAACACGCTGCACGCGCTCAAGGTCGCTGGCTACGATGTCGAGGTGCCAGATACGGTCGACGCATTACGCGAAGAGATCATCCACGGCAATGCAGCGCAATACGGCTCTGATGCCAACGTCCATGCCCGCATTCCCGTCGATGATCATGTTCAGCGCGAGCGTTGGCTGGCCGACATCGAGGAACAGTGGGGTCCTGCACCGGGGCGGCAACAGACCGACGGGCGGACGCTGCACGTACTGGGCAAGCAGTTCGGAAATATCTTCGTCGGCATTCAGCCCACCTTCGGCTATGAGGGCGATCCGATGCGTCTTCTGTTCGAGAAGGATTTCGCGCCGACCCATGCTTTCTCAGCCTTTTACCGCTATCTGCGCGAGGATTTCGACGCCAACGCGGTTCTGCACTTCGGCACTCATGGCGCGCTGGAATTTATGCCCGGCAAGCAATCGGGCCTCAGCGACATGTGCTGGCCGGACCGGCTGATCGGCGACCTGCCGAATATCTACCTTTATGCAGCGAACAACCCATCCGAAGGCACGATCGCCAAGCGGCGCTCGGCGGCCACGCTGGTCAGCTACCTAACGCCGCCTGTCGCGCACGCCGGGCTTTATCGCGGGCTGCTGGACCTGAAAAGCTCGATCGAGCGCTGGCGCTCTCTGCCGCCGGAAGACGCGCAAGAGCGCGCCCAGCTCGCAATCCTCATCCAGTCGCAAGCCGCTGAACTTGAGATGGCGCAGGCCGACCCGGTTTGGGAGGGTGACCCATCCCTGCAGATCCGCAAGCTGGCCAAGAATGTCGCCGAGCTTGAAGAGACCCTGATCCCCAACGGGCTGCATGTGGTGGGCGAAGCAATGAACGCCGAGGATCGGTGTGAGTTGCTGCGCTCCATCGCCGAGGCGTCTCACGGCATCAGCTTGAGTGAGGCACTGGCCCACGCGCTGTCCGAAGGCGACACGCCCGAGCATGCCCTGGCGACCGCTGGCGTCGAGGCCACCGAGGAAATGCTCGCAATAGCGCGCGAGCTGTCTCGCACCAACAGGTTGCTGATGCAAGACAGCGAGATCCCCGCGCTGATCCATGCGCTTGACGGCTGCTTCGTTCCGCCGGTGCCTGGCGGCGACCTGTTGCGCTCGCCCGACATCCTGCCCACGGGGCGCAACCTGCACGGCTTCGACCCGTTCCGCATACCCAGCGTGTTCGCGGTCAAAGATGGCGCGGCGCAGGCGCAGCGGCTGCTTGAGCGTCACATGCATGACGGCCACGGCCTGCCGCAGACTGTCGCGCTGGTCCTCTGGGGCACCGATAACCTGAAATCCGAAGGCAGCCAGATCGCCCAGGCGCTGGCGCTGATTGGGGCGCGGCCACGCTTCGACAGTTATGGTCGGCTGGCGGGCGCTGAACTCATCCCGCTGGAAGAACTTGGCCGTGCGCGCATCGACGTGATCGTAACGCTGTCGGGCATCTTCCGCGATCTGCTGCCGCTACAGACTCGGCTGCTGGCCGAGGCCGCGCTGATGGCTGCTGAGGCCGACGAGCCGCCGGAACAAAATCCCATCCGCGCCCACGCTCTCGCCTATGCACAAGCCAACGGCTGCGACATGGAAACCGCTGCCCTGCGGGTGTTCTCGAACGCCGACGGGGCTTACGGCTCCAATGTCAATCAGTTACTCGATAGCGGCGCGTGGGAGGACGAAGCCGAACTCGCCGAAACTTATCAGAGCCGCAAATGCTTCGCGTATGGCTGCTCGGGCAAGCCGGTGCGCCAAAAAGAGCTGCTGCAAAGCGTGCTGTCAAACGTCGAGTTGGCCTATCAGAACCTGGAATCGGTCGAGCTAGGCGTGACCACGGTCGACCACTACTTCGATACGCTCGGCGGTATCGGCAAAGCGGTCGAGCGCGCCCGCGGCGAAGCGGCCCAAGTCTATATCGGTGACCAGACCCGCGGCGAAGGCGCGGTGCGAACGCTCAATGAACAGGTCGCGCTGGAAACCCGCACCCGCGCGCTCAACCCGAAATGGTACGAGGGCATGCTGCGCCATGGCTACGAGGGCGTGCGCCAGATCGAGGCGCATGTCACCAACACCATGGGCTGGTCGGCCACCACCGGACAGGTCCCGGAATGGGTCTATCAGCAACTCACCGAGACCTACGTGCTCGACGAAGCCATGCGTAAGCGCCTTGCCGAGTTGAACCCGAAAGCCTCGGCCAAGATGGCCAACCGGCTCATCGAAGCGCATGAGCGCCAATACTGGTCGCCGGATGAGGCGACGCTCGAAGCCCTCACCCAAGCCAGCGCCGAGCTTGAGGACCAGGTCGAAGGCATCACCGACGACGTGGCCGCATAAACAGCCCAAGGAGACCGGCATGACAGTACTTCTCGACACACGCCCCGCCGATCAACGCCAGGATGGCGAGGGGAGCGTTCAAGTCAAGATGGACCCTTCCGTTCAGATCGATACAGCCAAGGTGTTCTCGGTTTACGGCAAGGGCGGCATCGGCAAGAGCACAACCTCTTCAAACCTGTCGGCCGCATTCTCGATGCTCGGCAAGCGCGTGCTCCAGATCGGCTGCGACCCGAAACACGATTCCACCTTTACGCTAACCAAGCGCCTTGTTCCCACGGTCATCGACATCCTTGAGTCGGTTGACTTCCACTCTGAGGAACTCCGCCCGGAAGACTATGTCTATGAGGGTTACAACGGCGTGATGTGCGTGGAGGCTGGCGGCCCGCCAGCGGGCACGGGCTGCGGCGGCTATGTCGTCGGCCAGACGGTGAAGCTTTTGAAGGAGCATCATCTGCTGGAAGACACCGACGTCGTCATCTTCGATGTCCTCGGAGACGTCGTCTGCGGAGGCTTTGCCTCGCCGCTTCAGCATTCCGACCGCTCCGTCATCGTCAGCGCGAATGACTTCGACTCGATCTTCGCGATGAACCGCATCGTGGCGGCCATCGGCGCTAAGGCGAAAAACTACAACGTGCGCGTTGCCGGTGTTGTGGCGAACCGCAGCAAGGACACCGACGAGATCGACCGGTTCAACGAGGCCACCGGCCTGCGCCGCCTCGCCCACTTCCCCGACCTCGACGACATCCGTAAG
>CAYVFK010000123.1:0-3720 GCA_964450925.1 uncultured Hyphomicrobiaceae bacterium
CGCGACCGGCGGTACGTCGGTATCGGTTGGTACTGCTGCAGCAGGCTCAAGGACGCTTTCGATTTCGCGCCGCGCCGCGAACCGGCGTCCGGCAACCGGGATCGACATGAGATAGGCTAGAGAGCCGGCCAGCAGGCTCAGATACGGATAGGTGACAAGTACAGCGGCCAGCGTTGCTGCCACTGCGAACAGCGGAAGCACCAACCTCCGGTCGATGTTGCGGCCCGCCGACTTGCCCGAAAATGTCGGCTGCCAACTGACCAGCAAACCGGCCATCACGACGGTATGCAAGAATGCTAAGGCGGTGAGAATGGGCCCCTCGGGTGCGCCTAGTCCGGCCGCATAAAACGGCAGCAGCACCACGATGGCTCCGGCCGGGGCTGGCACGCCCGTCGAATAGCTCGTCTGCCAGCGCGGCTGCACGTCATCCAGTTCGGTGTTGAAGCGCGCCAGCCTGAGCGCCGTGCACAGCGCGAATATCAGCGCTGCGAGCCAGCCGAGGCTCGGCACCGATGCGAAAGCCCAGACATACAGAATGACCGCCGGTGCGACGCCGAAATTGACAAAATCCGCGAGGCTGTCCAACTCTGCGCCGAAACGGGATGTCGCCTTGAGCATCCGCGCGAGCCGCCCGTCCAGAGCGTCGAGGACCGCCGCCAGCAGGATCGCCGTGATGGCCAATTCATAGCGCGCGTCGATGGCCATGCGGATTGCCGTGAGTCCCGCGCAGAGCGCCAGCAGCGTCACCAGGTTCGGGATCAGCGCGCGGATCGGCACATGCCCGCGTCGCGCCAGAAAGGCCGGCCGCCGGCTGTTGCCACCCTTGCGCATCTCTCCGTTCAATGTACCCGCACCTCATAGCCTGAAGAGATCCCCGACAAATCCATCAACACCGTCTCGCCGGCAACCATGCGCTGGTTCTCGCCGACCATCATCTTGCGCTCCCCGGCTGCATATACGTCGACCCGGCTGCCGAAGCGGATGATCCCAATGCGTTGGCCGGCGCTGACCGTGTCGCCCTCCTTGACGAAAGGCACGATCCGCCGCGCGACGTAGCCTGCGATCATGACCACGCCGATGCGCTCGCCGTCCGGCTTCTCGATCACGATGGCCTGGCGCTCGTTGTGCTCGGAGGCTTCCTCGCTCTCGGCGTTCATGAACAAGCCCGGCTCGTGCCGCGAAGAAAGAATGCGACCGCCCACCGGCGCACGCACCACATGCACGTTGAAGACCGATAGGAACGTCGAGAATACGGTCATCGGGGCTTCGCCAAGGGCCGTCATTTCCGTGGGCGGTGGGCGGCGCCGGATGGCGATCAGTTTGCCATCTGCCGGCGCGATCAAAAGGTTGTTGGCGATAGGCGTTGCTCTCGCGGGATCGCGGAAAAAATAGGCCATAGACAGCGTTGCGATGAGCGCGAGCCAGCCCAGAGGCGACCAGATCAGGAACAGCACCAACGTCGCAAGCCCGCCGATGATGATGAACTTGTAGCCTTCGCGGTGGATGGGATCGACCGCGCCGATGACGGAGTCCCAGATGGATTTGCCCTTCGGATCGGAGGTGCTCATTGCGGTTGTCCTCTTGCGTACACGGCGCAGGGCCAGCTATTCCGCCGGTTCGGTGTACAACCGGGGCGCGACCTGATTGCCCTCGTCGCCAACCTCAGCCAGCCGCTCGCGCGCGGCTTCGGCCTCGCGCTGGCGGTGCCACATGCTGGCATAAAAACCGTCGCGCACCAGCAGGTCAGCGTGCCGTCCCTGCTCAACGATTCGGCCATTATCGAGGACAATAATGTTATCCGCGTGAACAATCGTGGACAGACGATGCGCGATCACCAGCGTCGTGCGGTTCTCGGCCACCCGGTCGAAGGCGTCCTGAATTTCCTTTTCCGTGTGACTATCGAGCGCGGAGGTCGCCTCGTCGAGCATCAGGATCGGCGGGCTTTTCAGGATCGTGCGGGCGATCGCGACGCGCTGCTTCTCGCCACCCGAGAGCTTCAGGCCGCGCTCGCCCACCATCGACTCGTAGCCGTCTGGCAGGTCGCGGATGAACCCGTCGATCTGCGCCATCCGCGCGGCTTCGCGGACCTCCTCGTCGGTAGCGTCCGGCCGACCATAACGGATGTTGTAGCGGATCGTGTCGTTGAACAGCACCGTGTCCTGCGGGACAATGCCGATCGCAGCGCGCAGACTTTCCTGCGTCACCTCGCGGATGTCCTGACCGTCGATCAGGATGCGCCCGCCGTTCACATCATAGAACCGGAACAGAAGCCGCGAAATGGTCGACTTGCCTGCGCCGGTCGGGCCGACGATGGCGACCATCTGCCCGGCGGGCACGGTGAAATCCACACCGCGCAAGGTCTGGCGCTTACCATCGTATGAAAATTCAACATTCTCGAAGCGGATGGTGCCGTCAGGCACGCGCAGCGCCTTGGCGCCGGGCTTATCTTTGATTTCGGGGTCTTTTTCCATCAGCGCGAACATCGTCTCGATGTCGACCAGCCCCTGTTTGATCTCCCGGTAGATCATGCCCATGAAGTTCAGCGGAATATAGAGCTGGATCAGCAGCGAGTTGATGAGCACGAAGTCGCCGATCGTCTGCGTACCCGCCGCGACAGCGTTCGCGGACATCAGCATGCACACCGTTAGCCCGATACTGAAGATCAGCGCCTGCCCTGCATTCAGGAAGCCGAGCGTGTAGAAAGTGCGGATCGCCGCTTGTTCGTAGTTGGCCATCGACTGGTCGAAACGTCGGCTTTCCCAGTCTTCATTTCCGAAGTATTTCACGGTCTCGTAATTGAGCAGGCTGTCGATCGCTTTGGTGCTGGCGTCATTGTCCGAGGCGTTCAGCTCTCGGCGGATCGCCATGCGCCATTCGCTGGCCTTGAGGGTGAACAGCACGTAGAGCCCAAGGGTCATCAGGATGACCAGCGCGTACTCCGGCCCGAAGAAGAAGGCGAACATGCCGCACACCAGCGTAAGCTCCAGCAGCGTCGGTACGGAGTTGAGCACGCCCATGCGGATGATAAGTTCGACCGCCGACTTGCCACGCTCGATCACGCGGCTGAGGCCCCCGGTGCGCCGCTCCAGATGGAAGCGCAGCGACATCCGGTGCAGATGCCGGAAGACCTGGTTGGCGAGGGCGCGCACGGCGTTCTGACCGACGCGCGTGAAGAGCACGTCGCGGAGCTGGTTGAAGCCGATCATCAGCACCCGTCCCAGTCCATAGGCGATGATCAGCATGATGGGCAGATAGGCCAAGGTCGCGGCGCTGACTGCGTCTTCGCCGGTCGCGCTGCCGGTGAGCCAGTCAACGGCGGCTTTGTAGGCGAACGGCGTGGTCACCGTAATCACCTTGGCCAGCACCAGGGCGATGACCGCCAGCACGACCCGGCGCCGCAAATCGGGCCGGTTCTTCGGCCACACATAGGGCGCGAGGGCGCGCAACACGAACCAGTGGCTGCTGCGCTCGGCAAACAAATCCTCGCCCGGCGGCGCGGGAGATTGTGAGGCGTAACGTCTCAAACTGAGTTCCCGTGAAGCCTGTGACGCGCCGGCGACGATCGCAGGTTTGCCAGGGGCGGTGCCGTGGCGTGGCGCACTTGGGCAGGCTCGGTTCCGTTTTGAACAATTCAAAACAGATATAGAGAACTCGACCGGGTTACGCAAACCGGGCGCATGAGCGCAGGGAGCGTGTTTAGCAGCGCACCGGTGTGTTCAC
>CAYVFK010000123.1:3820-6226 GCA_964450925.1 uncultured Hyphomicrobiaceae bacterium
AAGCCACTTCCGCTTCTGACGTCAAAGGTTTCTCGGCGCGCGACACCATGTCGCCAGTTGCCACGCTGGGCGGCTGGGTCCGGCTCGGTTCGGCAGCCGGCACGCGCGCGACCACGGCCGGCGCACCCTCCGGCGATACGGAAATCGCCACACGCTCCGCGCTTGAGAGGGTGTCGGAGCCGTCAGGCGCACGCGCGCTGAGGCTGAGCGCGTGATCCCCGGCGGAAAGCGGCGCATCAGGCAGCAGCGCCCAGGTTCCATCCGAACCGGCCTCGACTTCACCGATCAACCGTCCCTCGGCCTCGACGCGCACGCTCCATCCAGGCGGCGCGACGCCCGCGATGATCGCGTCGCCGGATTCCTCAACCCTTACGATATCGAAGGCTGGGCGCGCTGGGGTGGCGCCCGCTGACTTGGAGGTCTCCGTCGGACCGGCGTTGCTCGCCGCCTCCGTAGGGTCGACCGCGCCAGCGGTATGCTGCGCTGCCGGTTCCGTCAGGCTTGCGGTTTGCTCAACCGGGGCATCGTTTGCGGTCCTAGCCTCATCGCTGCCCCCGAGCCACGCCTGATCTTCGCCAAAAAATGCCCAGCTCGCGGCGCCAAAAATCAGGATCAGGACCAAAAAAAGTGCGCGTCCAAACCATTTCATAGCGCTTCTCGCTTCCATCAGTCATGCTCGTCCGGCCGCCAGGCCAGGACTTATGCACTCAACCAGTCAAGTCGTGCCATCTGCCAATAGGTTAGCGCAATCCGCGGAGAAAAGCAGCCGTCTGGATAGGCCCGCTGTCAAGCTTTTTTTCTATGCTGAACACAGGACTAGCCGTGCCTTCTGAAGCATCACTCTGCTGGTGCTTGCCGTAATGCCTGCTGGGCTTTACATCTGCCGGTTTGGTAAGATGGCGAATGGCATGATGAACCAGCAAAAACAAGGCGCAATGGTCGCTCCCGAAGCGCCGACCAAAACGATCAACAGCATATGCGTCTATTGCGGGTCCGGCAGCGGGAAAAATCCGCGTTACGCGCAGGCTGCCAGCCAGCTGGGCCACGCGATGGCGGGAGCGGGCATCCGGCTGACCTATGGTGGCGGTAGCAACGGGCTGATGGGCACTGTAGCCCGTGCGGTGATGGAGAATGGCGGAGCTGTCACGGGAATTATTCCCGAGAGCCTGGTTGCGATCGAACAGCCTTATGGGGACCTGGACGAACTGGTTGTCACCAAGGACTTGCACGAGCGTAAGATGCTCATGTTCCAGCGCTCGGACGCGTTCGTGGCACTGCCAGGCGGTATCGGGACACTCGAAGAACTGGTCGAACAGCTCACCTGGGTTCAGCTTGCACATCACGAGAAGCCGGTGGTGATCGTCAACACGGATCGATATTGGCGGCGGTTCCTCGACCTGCTGGAGCAGATGCGCGCGGAGGGCTTCATCCGCACGGGGTTGGAGCCGACTTTCCACGTACTGGACGACGCAGAGGCGGTGGTGCCATTCCTGCTGGCGCTGGGATCCAGCGATGCCGTGCCGAGCATCGATCATCTGGCCTGACAGCGCGCACAGTTGTCCCGCACGCGATGTTGCTTATGTGCCCTCATGCAACATCGAAAGGATCCCGGGACGCACCACATGACCTCTCTGTTCGCCGTCGCTGACGACCACATGGCCCCAAAGCTGCGTAACGTCCTCCATTCCATCGTGCTGGTGGGAAGCATCGCGGCATTGACGGCGTTGTGCGCATGGCTGCTGTTCGGCGGCGCTGGCGTCTTGTGGACATTCGTCTCGGTGGCGCTCGTGCTGCTGGTCGGGCCGCGCGTTGCGCCTGAGGCGGTCATGCGCATGTATAATGCGCGCCGGGTGGCGCCGGACGAGGGCGGTGCGCTGATGCGGATCGTTGCAGCGCTTGAGCGGCGCGCCGGGCTGGAAGCACAGCCCAAGGTCTATATCATCCCCAGCAATATGATGAACGCCTTTGCGACCGGACGGCGCAGCGATGCCTCGATCGCAGTGACGACGGGCCTGCTCAACCGTGTGTCCACCCGCGAGCTCGCCGGGGTGCTGGCGCACGAGATCAGCCATATCCGTAACGGCGATCTGTGGATCATGGGTGTCGCCGATATCCTCAGCCGGCTGACCTTGTTCATGAGCTATCTCGCGGTGTTCCTCGTCGCGGTTAATCTGCCGCTGGCGATGATGGGCGAGGCGCATATCCCGTGGGCGCCGGTGCTACTACTTTATTTCGCGCCGACGATCTCGGCGGTGCTGCAACTGGCGCTGTCGCGTGCGCGCGAGTATGACGCGGACCTGGAAGGCGCGCGGCTTTCCGGCGACCCGGAAGGTTTGGCGTCGGCTTTGTTGAAGCTGGAGCGGTATCAGGGACAGTTCTGGGAAAACATCTTCATGCCGGGGCGCA
>CAYVFK010000124.1:0-6206 GCA_964450925.1 uncultured Hyphomicrobiaceae bacterium
ATGGCGGGATGCTGGCGCATCTGGGCGTCGGCGTCATGGTGCTGGGCATCGTCGGCGTCAGCGCATGGGCGAGCGAGCGGATCGTCGCGATGCAGCCGGGCGAAACGATTGAATTCGCCGGCACGCAAGTGACGCTCAACGGCGTAAGCCCCTGGCGTGGGCCAAATTTCGTGGAGGAGCAGGGCAGCTTCACCGTCAGCACGGGCAGCGAGAGCTTCACACTGACGCCGTCAAAGCGCTTGTATGACCAGCCGCGCCAGGCGACCTCGGAGGTTGGCATCCACCCCTTCTGGACCGGCACTTTCTACGTTGCCATTGGCGATGCGCTGGATGGTGGCGCCTATTCCGTCCGGATGTATTTTCATCCGCTTGTGGTACTGATCTGGATCGGGACGGGTATCATGTTCCTTGGCGGGGCGATCTCGCTGGCCGACCGTCGGCTGCGCATCGGCGCACCGCGCAAAAGCCGGCAGTCAACCGCTGCCGCGCCCGCGCCGGCGGAGTGAGGCAAGATGTTCATGCGCACTGTCGCGTTCTTTCTGGCGCTGCTATTCGTCATGCCTTTGGCCCAAGCGGTCGAGCCGGACGAGGTCCTGGACGACCCGCAGCTTGAGCAGCGCGCGCGAGACATATCCAAGGGCCTGCGCTGTGTCGTCTGCCAGAACGAGTCCATCGACGAGTCCAACGCAGATCTCGCCAAGGACCTGCGCATTCTCGTGCGCGATCGGCTGCAGGCGGGCGACACCAATGACGAGGTCGTGGAATACGTCGTAGCACGGTATGGCGAGTTCGTGCTGCTCGCGCCGCGGTTCGGGCTGCACACCTTGCTGCTGTGGATCACGCCCGTGCTTCTGCTGCTGTTCGGTCTGATGCTGGCCTACAAGGTTTTTCGCGGCCGCCATGCGCAGCTTCAGCCGGGAACACCGCAGCCGCTGAGCGATGCCGAGCGCGACCGCCTCCGCAGGCTGCTCCAAGACGGAGCCGACGACAGCCCGGGCGCGCGATAACGCAGCTTTGACGGTACGTGAAGCCGGCGAGCTTGCGTAATGCGCAGCGTGCTGGGCATCCTTGCTGGCGAATTCCGCGACCCGCAGCAGGAGACGCTCGATGCCCGCCAACTCCCAGAAGCTCACCTTTCCCGGCTCCCAAGGCACGCAGCTTGCCGCGCGGCTCGACATGCCCGCGGGCGAGCCGCGCGCCTGCGCCCTATTCGCGCATTGTTTCACCTGCTCGAAGGACATCTTCGCAGCCGCGCGCATCGCCAGCGAACTGACTGACCGGGGCTTTGCCGTGTTCCGCTTCGATTTCACTGGGCTGGGCGCAAGCGAAGGCGAATTCGCCAACACCAATTTCTCCTCGAACATGGCCGACCTGGTCCACGCCGCGAACTTCATGCGCGATCGGCGGGAAGCGCCGTCACTGTTGATCGGCCACAGCCTGGGCGGCGCAGCGGTGCTTGGCATCGCGGGCGAGATCCCCGAAGTGAAGGCGGTCGCCACGATTGGCGCGCCGGCCGACGCCGAGCATGTCGTTCATAACTTCGGCGCGCATCTCGACACCATCGAGCAGGACGGCTTCGCCGAGGTCGAACTGGCCGGGCGCAAGTTCACGATCAAGAAGCAGTTCCTTGACGATGTGAAAGGCCACACGCTGACCGATCGCATCGCAGCGATGAAAAAGGCGCTGCTGGTATTTCACTCACCAGTGGACAACACAGTCGGAATTGAAAATGCCGCCGCGATCTTCAGCGCTGCGAAGCACCCCAAGAGCTTCATCTCGCTGGACAACGCCGACCATCTTCTCTCGCGCCGCGAGGATGCGGCTTATGTGGCGGAGGTGCTGAGCGGCTGGGCGTCGCGCTATCTGCGCGGTGCCGATGACCGCCGCCGGCTGGACTACCCCGGCAAGAAGGGCGTGGTCAGCATTGGCGAGACCGGGCGCGGCAAGTTCCAGCAGGAGATCGTGTCGGAACGCCACCGGCTGCTTGCAGATGAGCCGACGAGCTATGGCGGCCTCGACACGGGCCCTTCGCCCTACGACCTGCTGAGCATGGCGCTTGGCACATGCACGTCGATGACCATCCGCATGTACGCCGACCGCAAGCAGTTCGCGCTGGACAATGTGCGCGTGAACGTGCGCCACGAGAAGGTCCACGCGGCGGATTGTGATATCTGCACGCAGGCACAGCAGGAAAAGGGCGGGCGCATAGACCGCTTTGAGCGCGAGCTGTTCATCGACGGCGACCTGACGCTTGAGCAGCGTGAGAGCCTGAAACAAATCGCCGACCGCTGCCCGGTCCACCGGACGCTGGAAGGGTCATCAGTAATCAGCACGAGGCTGTCCAAAGAAGGATAGGCGCTCAGTCGAACGGCCTTACCGCCCATTCGCGCACGTTCTGGTGTTCGATAGCTGCCCCCGCGCCCTCGGTGATGAGTGTTGTCAGCAGCAGCCGGGTCGGCAGACCGGTCAGCGTTTGCCCGCGCAGGCTCTCATAGGCGCGGATCGCGCTGCGGGTCCCGCGACCGAAAATCCCGTCAATCGGTCCGGTATAGAGGTTTCGTGCCTGCAACTCCTTCTGGAGATCGATCACTTCTTGTTCTGAAGAAATCATCGCCCGGCTCGCCAGCGGGCCGATAACCGGGGCGAAGGCCTGGGCGTTGACGGCGGTATTCGCAATGATGTCCGGCTTCTGGCGGCGCACGACGTCACCCTGACTGAGCAGCAATCGCGTGCGCGTGTAAGTGCCAACATTCAGTCCTACGACGACGGGGCCCTGTGCCGTGTCCATCAGGATTGGAGAGCCCGAAGACGCGCCGCCGGTGTCGCAGTCATGCAAGAGCAAGTCCTCAGCGCCTGAGAAATGCTGTCGGATATAGCGCCACTGTATGCCGTTGAAGCTGCGGCGGATATCACAGCGGTCGCTGTAAGCCAGTCTCCAGTGCGTGTAATCCCAGTGGTAACTAAGCTGAAAAATCCGTCTGTCCTCAGACGCTTTCAGCAGATCATCGCTCGGGCGCGGCGCAACCTTCAATGTGCCAAACCTGCAGATTGGACGCTCCAGCTTCGCCAGCGCCCAGTCCTTGGGAGCGGACAGCGGCGGCTCCTTGCCAAAGCGCGTGGTGCCGACCGCGACCCCGTGCTTCGGTGTGCCGCTCCCGCGCCCAGAAATCCCCGACGATAGCGACAGATCCTTGTGCTCAAGCCTGAATGTCATGTCGAACAAGTTCGGCAGCTTGCCCTTGCGCGGCTGGAATAGGCAATGCGACGCTGTTGCGACGACATTTGGCGCGACACAAAAGGCCGAACACAGCGTTTGTGTGTCTGGTTCATAGATCATGCCGATCATACTAGCCAGGTCAGCATAGGCGGCGGGAACGTCCTGGCGGTTATCCTCGCCAAATACCGCCGCAGAAGCGTTCAGGCCCAAAACCATCGGAGCGGCGAGAGCCAGCGCACCAGCCCGGCATCGGGCCGTAGCCTTGGCGCCGCGAACTATGGCGCCACGAACCAAACTCAAGGCCCGCCCAAGCATCGGCGATGTTTCCCCCGTATCCTCTCAGCCCCGCCACCGCGACGCTTTCTCCCGCTGCCCCCTGGTCCGCCCTGCCGGACAGCGCTCCAACACGCACTGCATGAACAAAGTTTAACCTGCAGGAAAGTGACCAGTAATGGGCGGGCGCATATATCCGAGCTATCGAAATACGAAACCTGAGAGGAGAAGAGTAAGTCCAATGGCCGAAGAGTTCAACAAATCTGAGCGCGCGAGAACCGTCCCCTGGCGACGCGCGGGACTTCGCACGGGACTTGGCGTGGCCACCGTGGCGCTTGTCGGCGCACTTGCCGGCGCTGCGGTATGGCAAAACGGCTCCGACACGCCTCGCCTGGTGACGCCGGCCAAGGCGCAGGAGATGCAAAACGGGGCGCCGTTCAGTTTCGCGGATTTGGCCGAGCAGGTGCGCCCAGCGGTGGTCAGCATCGAAGTCAGCGGAACGGCCACCACCCGTTTCAGCCGCAATCGCGGCCCGGATGGGCGAGAGGATTTCTTCGGCCTGCCAGACGATCATCCGCTGCGCGAGTTCTTCGAGCGCTTCGGCGAGCGTATGCCCGGGATGCCGGATCGCCCGCGGCCGTCGCGGTCCGCCGGCTCCGGGTTCGTCATTTCACCTGACGGTTACGTCGTCACCAACAACCACGTTGTTGAAAACGCCGACCGCATCGAGGTGACGATTGGCGAGAAGCAGGACACTTATGACGCGCGTCTTGTCGGAACAGATCCGCGCACAGACATCGCCCTGTTGAAGATCGAGGGCAACGGCGACTT
Organism: uncultured Hyphomicrobiaceae bacterium; assembly: GCA_964450925.1. Lineage (GTDB taxonomy): Bacteria > Pseudomonadota > Alphaproteobacteria > Rhizobiales > Rhodomicrobiaceae > Dichotomicrobium. Next base: position 4,322 of record CAYVFK010000124.1, read on the forward strand.
CCCGCACCTCGAATTCGCTGAAACGCCCATTCGCGTTGGTGACTGGGTGCTGGCGGTCGGCAACCCGTTTGGCCTCGGCGGATCGGTCTCTGCGGGAATTGTGTCCGCGCGCGGCCGCGACATCGGCTCAAGCCCCTACGACTTTCTTCAGGTCGACGCCGCGATCAACAAGGGCAACTCTGGCGGCCCGTCGGTCAACCTCAATGGCGAGGTCGTCGGCGTGAACACCGCGATCTTCTCACCTTCCGGGGGTAATGTTGGCATCGCCTTCTCGATCCCGGCGGGCCTTGTGAAGCAGATCGTCGAGGACTTGCAGGAAGACGGCACTGTCAACCGTGGTTGGCTCGGCGTGACCATCCAGGATGTGGACCGAGACCTAGCCGAAGGCTTGGGCATGGATCCGAGCGACCCGCATGGCGCTCTCATCACCAACATTCTCGATGACGGCCCGGCGAACGGTTCTGAATTGCAAGTCGGCGACGCGATTATCGAGGTGCAGGGACAACGCATCGAAGACTCTCGCGATCTGGCACGCAAGATCGCCGAAGTTCAACCCGGCACGCCAGCCGATTTGACGGTGATGCGCGATAACCGTGAGCAGTCGGTCACCGTAGAACTCGGCCAATTCCCGACCTCTGACCGCATGGCCGCTCTTTCGCCGAGCGCACCATCTGATATGCGGATGGAAGACCTCGGCATCACGCTGGCCCCGTCGGAGAGCGCACGTGGCGAAGAAGGCGTGCGCATCGAGGACGTGGAAGCGGGCTCGGTCGCGGCCGATAAGGGCCTGCGCGCTGGTGACGTCATAGAGAAGGTCGGCGACCAGCCAGTCTTCAGCCCTCGCGATGTGCGCCAGGGCATGAGCGAGCGGATGGGCGAAAGCGAGGTTGTCGTGCTGCGCATCCGCCGCGGCGATCAGCGTCGCTTTGTGGCTCTACCGCTTGAGCAACGCTAAGCGACCACGATAACTGGCAAAACCGGCCCGGCCATCCTATGATGGTCGGGCCGCGCATTTCAGATACACGGTTCATTATTCGATTTTGGCTCAGCCATGCGCATCCTGATCATAGAAGATGACGAGACCGCCGCGGGCTATCTGATCCGCGCGCTCAAGGAAGCGGGCCATGTCTGCGACCTGTACGCCAATGGCGATGACGGGCTTGCGGCAGCGCGCGCGGACGACTTCGACGTGATGATCATCGACCGGATGCTGCCCGGCCGAGACGGGATCAGTATCATCGAGACGCTGCGCCGCGAGGGCGTGAAGACGCCAGTGCTGGTTCTCAGCGCGCTGGGCGGCGTCGATGACCGCGTAACAGGTCTGCGCGCGGGCGGCGACGACTACCTGACCAAGCCTTATGCGATGTCCGAACTGCTGGCGCGGGTGGAGGCGCTTGCGCGGCGTCCGGCGCCTGAAGAGGCGGAGACGCGCTATGTCGTGGCGGACCTTGTCCTCGACAGGCTGGCGCACAAGGTCACGCGCAGCGGAGACGCGATCGTCCTGCAACCCCGCGAATACCGGCTGCTGGAATATCTGATGAAACACGCCGGGCAAGTTGTCACGCGGACAATGTTGCTGGAGAATGTCTGGGACTATCATTTCGATCCGCAAACGAATGTCATTGATGTCCACATTTCGCGTCTCCGCGCCAAGATCGACAAGGGCTTTGACCGCCCGCTCCTCCACACGGTTCGGGGCGCAGGCTACATGGTCAGCGAAACTGGGCTTTAACATCTTTCGCAGCACCGCCTTCCGTTTGTCGCTCTTCTATGCGGCACTATTTGCAGCGGCCGCCGCACTGGCAATGGGCTATGTCTACTGGCAGACCAGTGTCTTTTATGCCCGCCAACTGGATGACACCATTCAGGCCGAAATCCGCGGATT
>CAYVFK010000125.1:0-6204 GCA_964450925.1 uncultured Hyphomicrobiaceae bacterium
CGCGCCCCTTGCCGAACAGGCCGCGGCTGAAGTTGATCTGCGCCCAGACCGTCTCAAAAGCTTCTGTCGTCAATTCCTGCGGCACCAGTCCGATCAGCGCGCGCGCCTCGCGAAAATCCTTCTCGTGATCGTAGCCGCTGATCGTGATCTTTCCGCCGCTCGGCGTCACGATGCCGCAGATCGCGTTGATGAGCGTTGTCTTGCCCGCGCCGTTCGGTCCCAGCAGCGCGAAGATCTCGCCGTGATGGATCGACAGATCGATGGATTTCAGCGCCTGAAAGCCGTCGTCATACGACTTGTGCAGGTTCTCGACCTCGATTGCGGCCTGCGCTAGGGGGCGATGCATGGATGATGTCTCGGCCTTGCGGCGATCTGCGTTTTCCGGTTCCACTCGCCGCACTTTGAACAGCGCGGCCCGACCCGTCTTAGATGGTTTCGCGCCATGCGGCCATGTCAAATTTGGCGGGCGCAGGACGGCTTATGCGACGTTTGGTACGCGAATTGCGACATCCGTGGATTGTCGCAACGACATTGTTGCGTCATACTGCACGCGACCGCGCGGAATGGGTAACAAAACATGTTTCAAAGCCGGACCTTGCCGAAGCATTGCGAAGTGTGCGCGATCCGAAGCCGGGCCGTGTGCGGCGCGCTGTCGCCGGAAGAACTGGAAGCGATGAACCGCATCGCTCAACGCAAGCAGGTTCCGGCGGGCACGGTGATCATGCATGAGGGCGAGTCGTTCGACTGCTTCGCGAATGTGCTGGACGGCGTTATCAAGCTGACCAAGACCATGACGGATGGTCGTCAGCATATCGTTGGGCTGCTGTTTCCGGCCGATTTTCTCGGTCGCACCATGCGCGAGGAAAGCCCCTACCGCGCGGAAGCCGCGACCGCCACGGAATTGTGCCTGTTTCCGCGCGGGGATTTCGAGCGGATCATGCTGCGCTACCCTGATATGCAGTCGCGCCTGCTGGAGCAGACGCTTGATGAACTCGATGCCTGCCATGACTGGACGCTGCTGCTCGGGCGCAAGAGTGCGGGCGAACGGGTGGCCAGTTTCCTGCTGATGATTGCCCGCCGCGTCCGCGAAGTTGGCTGCAACGCCGATCCGCACAGCGACAGCGCTACCTTTCATCTGCCGATGGGCCGATCGGACATCGCGGATTATCTCGGCCTGACCACCGAGAGCGTGAGCCGGCAAATCAGTAAGCTGAAACGCGACGGCGTGATAGAGTTGCAGGGCAATCGTGAAATCGAGGTTCCGAGCATGGGCCGGCTATTGAAGCTTGCAGATCTCACGCCATGCGACGTACGGATGTAGCGAAGACGCGCCCGTCCTTTATTCACCCCCGCTCGCGCAACAGCCGCGCCTTCTGACGCTCCCAGTCGCGCTTCTTCTCGGTCTCGCGCTTGTCGTGCGTCTTCTTGCCCCGCGCCAGCGCAAGCTGCACCTTCGCGATCCCGCGATCGTTGAAATACAGCTTCAGCGGCACCAGCGTCATGCCCTCGCGCTCTGTCGCGCCGATCAGCCGCGCGATCTCCCTCTTGTGCAGCAGCAGCTTGCGCGGGCGGCGCTCATCGTGGTTGAAACGGTTGGCCTGCCGGTATTCCTGGATCGAGCTGTTGATCAGGTAAATTTCGCCCTTTTCTGCGCTCGCGTAAGACTCCGCGATATTGGCTTTGCCCTCGCGCAGGCTCTTCACCTCGGAGCCTTGCAGCGCAATTCCGGCCTCGAACGTCTCAAGGATTTCGTAGTTGTAGCGCGCCTTGCGGTTCTCGGCGACGAAGCGGCGCACCGGATCTTTTTTCTTGCTCATTGTTTGCTTTCATGGCGGCGTTTGCTTCGCTCAGGTGAGGCCCGCCTTTTTCAGCGCAAGCTCGACAACGCGCCTGGCGTCTGCGCTCAACCGTGCAAGCGGTGGGCGGACATCCTCCCGGCACAGGCCCAGCACCTGCGCGGCGTATTTCACCGGCGCGGGATTGGATTCAACAAACAGCGCGTCGTGCAGCGGCATCAGCCGGTCATGCAATTCCAGCGCGGTGGTGTAATCCCCCGCCTCGCAAGCATTCTGGAACCGTGCGCACAACTCAGGCGCGACATTCGCCGTCACCGAAATGCAGCCGTGCCCGCCATGCGCGTTGAATCCGAGCGCGGTGGCGTCCTCGCCGGAAAGCTGCACGAAGCCCTCGCCCATCGCCGCGCGTTGATGGCTGACCCGCGCCATGTCGGCGGTGGCGTCCTTGACGCCGGCGATGTTGGGCAGATCATAGAGCCGCGCCATCGTATCAACAGACATGTCGACGACGCTGCGACCCGGTATGTTGTAGATGATGATGGGAATGTCCACCGCGTCGTTGATCGCCTTGAAGTGCTGGTACAGCCCTTCCTGGGTGGGCTTGTTGTAATAGGGCGTCACGATCAGCACGGCGTCCGCAGCCGCGCGTGCAGCGTGCTCGGTGAACTCGATCGCCTCGATGGTATTGTTCGATCCGGCCCCTGCAATGACCGGCACACGCCCAGCCGCCTGCGCAATGCACATCTCGATAACGTGCTTGTGTTCGGCATAGGTGAGCGTCGGCGATTCGCCGGTGGTGCCGACGGGGACAAGGCCGTGCGTCCCGTTGGAGATCTGGCGCTCGACGAGGGACTGGAACGCCTCGTCATCAACGCGCCCATCGCGAAACGGTGTGATCAGCGCAGTGAAGGAGCCTCTGAACATCGGGTATCCTTGCGTGAAGCTTTGTTGGTTGCGACGATAATGAGTTGTCGAAGCTTGGGCAACACCGGTGGGCCAGCCGCCGGCGGGGCTTCTGATGAGCCATCATGTCGCCGGATTTCTGCCCATTTTCTTGCGACTTGTGTAACGGGGTCAAGAAGCGGGCGCGGTGCCCGGCGCGGCGCACATCCCAGCCTTTTCGGCGCCGCCTCACGACAGACCTTCGCCGACAACGTGGAAGAACGGTACCGATGGGGCAACAGAGTTCTCAGGTTTCAAAGGGCGGCGGGTCATACGGTCTGGTGCTTGCCGTCGCCGTGGTCATTGGCGGTCTCGGTGGTCTGGCGATCGGTTTGCAGCCTTGGGCCGGCGATGCCGGCGACAGGATCGCGGCTGTTACGCCGGAAGACCCAAAGCCGGTGCCGTCCGCCAAGCCGAATGTTGCGCCTGCGCCGATTTCGGCACCGGTCGAAACGCGTGGACCCGCGCCTGCCGCACAAATTGACATCCGCCCGCTTCCCCAAGCGCCATTGAACCGCGTCGCTCCAGCAGCGGCCGGGACTGCTGCGCAGAACGTGCCCGCTGTGCCTGTCCGGAAGCTCCCGCCGCTCGGCAATGAGCCGAAGATCGCCTCGCTTGAAAGCCCCTCCGCGCCTTTGCAAGCATCCGGCCCGGCGCAGCAAGAGCCAACTTTTGACCGCGTCGCCATTCGTGACGTTCTGAATCGGATAGAGCGCGTTCGTGTGTCCGAACAGGACATCGGCGTCCTGAAAGAAGCGGTGCGCCGGTTCTACAAGGACGACTTTTCCACTGGAAAACCGCTGATCGACAAGATCGAAGACCCCACGGCACGGCTGATCGCGCGGTGGTATTATCTGCGCTCCAGCAAGGGTCACGCTCCGCTCGCCCAATATGCCGCGTTCCGGCGCGATCACCCCATGTGGCCGAGCGAGAAGCTGCTCCGCAGAAATGCCGAGTTGTCTGCTTTACTGAAAAAACCGCAGCACGAAGAGGTGCTGGCGTTCTTCAGGGATCAGCCCCCGGTTACAGGCGCAGGCAAGGCGGCTCTGGGCGCGGCTTATCTGGACAAGGGTGAAAAGGCGCGCGGCACCGCGCTGATCCGGGAGGCGTGGCACCAGCATGCGCTGCCCGAGGATGCTCAGGAAGCGGTGCGCGAGCGGTTCGACAAGCTGCTGCGCCGCGAAGACCACAAGGCGCGGGCTGACTGGCTTCTCGCGCAGGACCGCCGTAATCTGACCGACGATGCCCGGCGGCTGAAGAAGGAATTGGCGAAGCCGGACCAGAAGTCCATGCAGGCGCGCGTTGCCGAAGTACGGCGCTCGCGCCATGCTGGCGGCTTGCTGACGCGCCTGGACTCGAAACTCAAGGCACGGCCGGAAGTGTTGCTCAGCCGGGTGCGGTGGCTGCGAAGGCACGGCAACAACGAGAAAGCGTGGCGGCTGCTGCAGCGTGTGCCCGGCGCGAAGGGGCCGCTAGTGGCCCCTGCCGCATGGTGGGAGGAGCGGCGCATACATGTTCGCGCGGCGCTCAATGCTGGCCGCGCCGAGACGGCGTATGCCATTGCGCGAGACCACGGCGGCGCTGAAGGCGAGGAACTGCATGAGGCTGAGTTTCTGGCCGGGTGGATCGCGCTGCGCTTTCTGGATAAGCCGGAGGCGGCACGCACGCACTTCGCAGCTTCGCGCGCCGGAGCCGACCTGCCAGCAGATTTCGCGCGCAGCGATTACTGGCTGGGCCGCGCCGAACTCAAACTCGGCGACACTGCGGCGGCGCAGCGAAGCTTCACAGAGGCCGGCCGGCATTTTCACACCTATTATGGGCAACTCGCGCGCCTGGCGCTGGGCGAGCGGGGGAAGCCGATCAGCTTCCGCCAGCCTGCGGCGCCGACCCGCGCGGAGATGGATCGCTTCGCGGCGCGCGACGTGGTGCGCGCGATCCCGATATCCCGGCAGGCCGGCTTCGACGCCTTCATTGCGCTGTTCGTGCTGGAGCTTTCGCGCGATATCGAAGCGCCGGGCGAGATGACGCTGGCGGCTGAACTCGCGAAGCGCGTCGCGCCGCCAAATGTGGTCGTGCGCTTCGGTAAGGTGGCGCTGAACCGTGGCTTCCCGGTCGAGGTCTACGCCTTTCCCACTGACATCCCCGAGTTCAAGATGCTGTCAGGCGCGCGCCCTGTGGAGCGGGCCTTGATGATGGCGCTTGCCCGCCAAGAGAGCGAATTCAACCCGGCCGCGAAGAGCCGGGCAGGCGCGCGCGGGCTCATGCAACTCATGCCGGCCACGGCGCGGATGATGGCGCGCGTCAACAAGATACCCTATCGCCGTTCAAGCCTCACCGACCCGGCATATAACGCCAAGCTGGGAACGTCCTACATGCGCAGGTTGCTCGACCGTTTCGATGAGTCCTACATCATGATGCTGGCAGGCTATAATGCCGGGCCGGGCCGCGTGGGACAATGGATCGAGCTGTTCGGCGACCCGCGCAAGCCGAGTGTCGATCCGGTCGACTGGGTGGAACGGATTCCCTTCACCGAGACCCGCATATATGTCCACAAGATCATGGAAAGCCTTCAGGTTTACCGGGCGATCCTCAACGGCGGCGATGCCGGCGATATCACGCTGGCGACCGATCTGCACCGCGGACGCGCCGCCGCCTCCCCCGATCCCATTTACGCAGGCGCAGGGATCAACTAAACCGATGTCGTAGTCGCGTTGCTGACGCGTGCCCGCGTTCCACGCCGCCAGCGCATTGCCCGGCAGGTCTTCAGATGACAGCGAATCCTCGAAGCGCCGCTCCACGCCAGTCCTGGCGGGACCTCTACTACACGTCCTTCGACGGCCTGCGCCTTCACGCCCGCCGCTATGGCAGCCCGAATCCCGCTACGCGCCCTGCGGTCTGCCTTGCTGGCCTCACGCGCAATGCCAGCGACTTTCACCGGCTGGCCACCCATCTGGCGAGCAACCGGCAGGCTCCGCGCGAAGTCTATGCGCTGGATTATCGCGGGCGGGGGCTGTCCGACTATGACGCGGACTGGCGCAATTATTCGCCGTTTGTCGAACTGCTCGACACGCTCGACTTCATGGCGACAGTGGGATTGCACGACGCTGCGGTGATCGGCACCTCGCGCGGCGGCATCATCGCAATGCTTATGGCGGTGGTGCGGCCGGGGATGATAGGCGCGGCCGTGCTGAACGACATCGGCCCGGAGATCGGAACCGCGGGGCTCGCGCGCATAATGGGCTATGCAGGCAAGATCCCTGTGCCATCGGATTGGGGCGAGGCGGTCGAACTCGTTCGCCAGATCAACGAGCGCTTCTTCACCGACATGAGCGCGGAGGACTGGGAAGCGTTGGCGCGGCAGTCGTTCAACGAGAGCGAGGATGGGCGCCCGGCGCCAAGCTATGACCGGCGGATCGCCAAGGCGTTGTCGCAGATCGACATCTCGAAGCGCATACCGGACATGTGG
>CAYVFK010000126.1:0-6152 GCA_964450925.1 uncultured Hyphomicrobiaceae bacterium
GTTCAACTCATCAAGCGAGACCCGCTCGCTGACCAGCCGGTCCACGGGCAACAGCCCCTGGCGATACAGCCGGATAAATCGCGGCACGTCGCGGATCGGCACACAGCTTCCGATATAGCTGCCTTTGAAGCTGCGCTCCTCGGCGACAAGATGCGCCGCCGGCAGAGGCAGCCGGTCGCTCGGGTTTGGCAGGCTTGCCGTGACGGTCGTGCCGCCGCGGCGCGTGACCTGATAGGCCATCTCCAGCGCAGGGACGACGCCGGCCATCTCGAAGCCGAAATCCACGCCGCCGCCGGTCGCAGCGCGCACCTTGTCCGCGCAGTCCGGATCGCTGGCGTTAAACGTCTGGGTAGCGCCCAGTTGCGCGGCGGTCTGTAGCTTGGCTTCAGACAGGTCAATTGCCACGATTTCGGCGCAGCCCGACAGTTTCGCCGCAATCAGCGCCATCAGCCCAACACCGCCCAGCCCGACAACCGCCACCGATGCGCCGGGCGGCACTTTGGCCGTGTTAACCACCGCGCCCGCGCCAGTCAGCACAGCGCAGCCGAACAGCGCGGCCTCCGTGAAGTCGAGATCATCATCGACTTTGATCGCCGACTGGCGCGCGATGACAGCATGTTCGGCAAAGCATGACACCCCGATGTGGTGATGAACCGGCTGACCGTTCAGGCTGAGGCGGCGAGCGCCGGACAAAAGCGTGCCAGCGGCATTCGCCTGCGCGGCAGGCTCGCACAGCGCCGGCCGGCCTTCTGCGCATGGCATACAAGCCCCGCAACTCGGCACGAATATCAACACGACCCGGTCGCCGGGCTTCAGGTCATCCACCCCCGGCCCGGCCTCCAAGACCTCCGCCGCCGCTTCATGTCCGAGCACCATCGGGACCGGGCGCGGCCGATCCCCGTTGATTGTAGACAGATCGGAATGGCAAAGCCCCGCCGCGCGGATCCTCACGAGCACCTCGCCATCGCCCGGCGGCGCCAGATCAACCTCCTCGATCGTGAGCGGACGGCTTGCGGCATAGGGGCGCGACCTTCCGCGCTCATGTAAAACGGCCGCGCGTGTCTTCATGCCTGGCTCCTGTGGCCTTTATCGCTTTGGCGCCTGCATCGCATTTGTTCACCGGCGCGCGGCTCATGCCCAATTCTTTATCGCCAGGATGCACGCTGTAGCGGCTAAAATCCAGGCAGACCGCCAAATGCATCCGATCCAGCCAGCTTTTCCGGCCCACGTTGATCGGCAGCATGGAGCCTCAAGCCAGAGCAGAAAATCCCGCGATGCGCTACTCGACCTAAGAACAAGTCGTAAACTGCTTGTTCTGCAACGAAAGTTTTTGTTAGCTTCTGGCTCCGGCACAGAATGTGCCTGAGCTATCACGCAACACAGAGACTTTAACCACCAAAGAAAGGGGTTTGCGATGCGTGCTCTCGGACTCGCAACCAGCATTTTTGCGGCGCTGGCGCTGTCGGTTCTGCCGGCGTCTGCTGCCACGCTCGACGAGGTAAAGGAACGCGGCAACCTTCAGTGCGGTGTCGACGGCGGCCTGCCGGGCTTCTCCGCGCCTGACGACGCAGGGAACATGGCTGGTATCGACGCGGACTTCTGCCGCGCTGTCGCAGCCGCGATCTTCGGCGATGCCACCGCGGTCAAATACACCAACCTCACCGCTAAAGAACGCTTCACCGCTCTGACTTCCGGTGAGATCGACGTGCTTTCGCGCAACACCACCGACACCCTGACGCGTGATGCCACGCTCGGCGTCAATTTCACCTACTACAACTACATCGACGGTCAGGGCTTCCTGGTGAAGACCGATCTGGGCGTGTCCAGTGCGATGGAACTGAGCGGCGCGAAGGTCTGCGTTCAGGCCGGCACCACTACCGAGCTCAACCTGGCTGACTACTTCCGCGTCAATGACATGGAGTTCGAGCCGGTCGTCTACGACACCTCTGTCCAGACCCGCGAAGGCTTTGACGGCGGCGCCTGCGACGTGCTGACCTCTGACAAGTCGCAGCTCGCTGCGATCCGTACCGAACTCAGCGATCCCGATGGCGCGGCAATCCTGCCGGAAACGATCTCGAAGGAGCCGCTCGGCCCGGTTGTGCGTCAGGGCGACGACCAGTGGCTGGATATCGTCCGCTGGACTCTGTTCGCACTGATCAATGCCGACGAGTATGGCGTCACCTCGGAGAACGTCGACGACCTCAAGGCAAACAGCTCCAACCCGAACGTGCGCCGTCTGCTCGGCGTCGAGGGCACCATGGGCGAAAACCTGGGTCTTGGGCCGGAATGGGCCTACAACGCCATCAAGCAGGTCGGCAACTACGACGAGCTGTACCAGCGCAACGTGGCGCCGCTGGGCATTCCGCGTGAAGGCAGCGTGAACGCCCTGTGGACCGAAGGCGGCATTCTGTACGCTCCGCCGATCCGCTAACGACAGGCGATGCTGGCGGCGTCTGCGCAGGATGCGTGGGTGCCGCCAGATACCACCTCCAACCGCCCACCAAACGCCCCTGGCTGGACTCTTGAGGACGCGATTTGAGCCGTAACAACCGGATTCCGTTTTATCGCAATCCCGTATATCGCGGCATAGCGGTCCAGATCACCGTGCTGGGATTGGTCATCTGGGCGCTTTACACGATATTCACGAATACCGTCGCCAACCTGAACCAGCGCGGCATTCAGACCGGCTTCGGTTTCCTGACCGACACTGCGCCGTTTGCTGTCGGCTTCTCTCCATTCATTGATTACCAACTCGGCGAGACCCCCTATTGGGTCGTCTTTCTGATTGGTATTCAGAATACGCTCATTGTAAGCGTACTCGGCATTATTGCGGCCACCATCCTTGGCTTCCTGATCGGCGTGGCGCGGCTGTCGCCCAACTTCCTGCTGGCTCGCTTCGCATCAATCTATGTCGAAGTTTTCCGGAATACGCCGCTCCTGCTGCAGATCATGTTCTGGAATTTCGCGGTGTTTTTGCCGTTGTTTCCAAGTCCGCGCGAGAGCCTGACGCTTGGCGAAGAGATTTTCCTCAACAACCGCGGCCTGTATTTGCCGAAACCGATGATGACGGAGAGCTTCAGCGCCTGGGCCCTGTTCATCGCGATCGCCATTGGCATCTTCGCGATCTTTGCCTTCAATCGCTGGGCAAGGGCGAAGCAATATCATACCGGCCACCGGCCACCGGGGCGTCTGTACGGTCTGGCCACCCTGATCGGGCTTGTCGCTTTCGTCTTCCTGATCCTGCCGGCGCCGCTCAGCTTCGAGGCACCCGAACTTGGCCGGTTCAATCTGACTGGCGGCATTCAGGTGCCGTTGCCGCTGTTCTCCCTATGGTTCGCGCTGACCACCTACACAGCAGCGTTCATCGCGGAGAATGTGCGCGGCGGCATCAACTCGGTATCGAAAGGCCAGACCGAGGCGGCTGGCTCGCTCGGCCTGAAACGGCCTACCATGCTGCGCCTCGTGATTATCCCGCAGGCGATGCGCGTGATCATCCCGCCCACGATCAGCCAGTACCTCAACCTCACCAAGAACTCCTCGCTCGCGGTCGCCGTCGCTTATGAGGAGCTGGTGAGCCTTTGGGCGGGAATTTCGCTCAACCAGACCGGGCAGGCGCTCATCATCATCGCGATGACCATCGTCGTGTATGAAATTCTGAGCCTGACCACCTCAGGCATCCTCAACTGGTATAACCGGCGCGTCCAGATGGTGGAGCGATAGGCCATGGCCCAGACCGGCGTTTTTGAACCAAAGGCAAGCCGTCCGCCTCCTGTCCGCCACACCGGAGCGTGGGAGTGGGCGCGTGAAAATCTGTTCGGTACGGTCACGAACACCATCTTCACGCTGTTCGGGCTGTACCTTATTTACCTGCTCCTTCCGCCGATCCTGCAATGGGCGATTCTCGACGCGAACATCTCCGGCTCGGACCGCTCCATTTGTGAGGCGAACCCTGACGGCGCATGCTGGACCTTCATCAAGGTGCGCTTCAACCAGATCATGTTCGGGCTATATTTCGGCGCTAACCCGGACCAGATCTGGCGGCCAACACTGGTCTTTGCGGTATTCGGGGCCCTGATCGCCTGGCTGACGATCCCGCGCACGCCCTACAAGCCCCAGGTCGCGCTGTTCACGCTGGTCGCATTCCCGTTTTTCACCTACGCGATCGTGCAGGGCGAGTGGCTGGGCCTGCCCGCAGCCAATCTGGAGGAATGGGGCGGCTTCCTTCTCACCCTGACGCTGGCGAGTGTGGGAATCGTGCTCGCCCTGCCCATCGGCATCCTGCTGGCGCTGGGCCGGCGCTCGCAACTGCCGATCATCCGCGCGCTGTCGGTGATCTACATCGAGTTCTGGCGCGGCACCCCGCTCATCACCATCTTGTTTATGGCCTCGGTGATGCTGCCGTTGTTCTTCCCCTCAGGGGTCGACTTCAACAAGATCGTTCGCGCGATGGTCGGCATCACGCTGTTCCAGTCCGCCTACACCGCCGAGGCGATCCGTGGTGGTCTCCAAGCTATCCCGCGCGGGCAGTATGAAGCAGCAGACGCGCTCGGCCTGGGCTACTGGCGCAAAATGATCTTTATCATCCTGCCCCAGGCATTGCGGATTTCGATCCCGGGCATCGTCAACACCTTTATCGCGCTGTTCAAGGATACGTCGCTGGTGTCGATCATCGGGCTGCTGGATCTGTTGAACATGTCGCAGACGGCCAGCCGTTCGATCGAATGGAAGGGCTACGACTTCGAGGCTTACGTCTTCGCTGCGCTGATTTTCTTCATCTGCACTTATGGCATGTCGCGCTATAGTCAGTCTATTGAGCGCAGACTGGACAGGGAAACGCAACGTTAGGGAGCCGACTGCATGGCACTTTCGCGAGATAGCCGGACCGACGCAGATCAGGCGCCCGAGCGCCGGCTCGACCGCCCGATTATTGAGATCAGCGGCCTGAACAAATGGTTCGGCGATTTCCACGTGCTGAAGGACGTCAACCTAACAGTCGGCACGGGCGAGCGTATCGTGGTCTGCGGCCCGTCAGGCTCGGGCAAGTCCACGCTGATCCGCTGCATCAACCGGCTGGAGGTGCATCAGGAAGGGAGTATCCTCGTCGACGGGATCGAGTTGAATGACGACCTCAAGAACATCGAGGACATCCGCAAGGAAGTCGGAATGGTGTTCCAGCACTTTAACCTGTTCCCACATCTGACTGTGCTGGAGAACTGCACGCTGGCCCCGGTCTGGGTGCGCAAGATGCCCAAAAAACAGGCGGAGGAAACCGCGCACAAGTTCCTGGAGCGGGTACGCATCCCTGAGCAGGCGCACAAATACCCCGGACAGCTTTCCGGCGGGCAACAACAGCGCGTGGCCATCGCCCGCTCGCTGTGCATGCAGCCGCGAATCATGCTTTTCGACGAGCCGACCTCCGCGCTCGACCCGGAGATGATTTCCGAGGTACTAGACGTGATGATCGACCTCGCCGACAGTGGCATGACCATGCTTGTCGTCACGCACGAAATGGAGTTCGCGCGCAAGGTCGCTGACCGGATTGTGTTCATGGATTTCGGCCAGATCGTCGAGGTGCAGCCGCCCGAGGACTTCTTCAACAACCCCCGCAGCGACCGGACCAAGCTGTTCCTCAGCCAGATCCTTGGGAACTGATCAGCAAGCACGCGGCGACGGAGAAACCAATGCAACGATTTGCGGGCAGCTACGCGGCAGGCGTTGCGCTGCGCCTTGCGATCATTTCGATCGTGGTCGGCATTGTGCTGCAGGCGCTCGGGCTTGACCCGCTCGACCTGGTCGAGAACATTCGCGCGCTGATCCGCTACATATCCGAGACCGGGCTGGACGCGCTCGAGTGGCTGGGCACACGGCTACTGATCGGCGCGGTGGTGGTGCTTCCGATCTGGGCGGTCGTGCAGGTGATCCGCCTCATCTTCCGGCGAAAGAGCAGCGAGCCGTGAATGCGCGCATGGATCTCGGCCCAAGCCGCGCGGGCGCATTTGGCCCCTTGCGTTGCGTCCCTTGCCTGACTACTCTCCGCAACACGCACAAACCATGCGCTGCCGCAGCGGTTTGGGGAATAGTTTAACGGTAGAACAGCGGACTCTGACTCCGTCGGTCCTGGTTCGAATCCAGGTTCCCCAGCCACGCCGGCC
>CAYVFK010000127.1:0-6093 GCA_964450925.1 uncultured Hyphomicrobiaceae bacterium
GCGGCGCGGACATGCCTGTCGTCGTGTCGATGCTCAACTCATACTCCGGCTGGGCGGCGGCTGGTATCGGATTCACGATCAGCAATGTTGCGCTGATTGTGACCGGTGCGCTGGTCGGCTCCTCGGGCGCGATCTTGTCCTACATCATGTGCAAAGGCATGAACCGCTCCTTCATCTCGGTGATCTTGGGCGGGTTTGGCGGCGAACAGGCAGCCGCTGCCGATGACGGCATCGAACGGTCTGTCAAGCGCGGCTCGGCTGAGGACGCGGGTTTCCTCATGAAGAACGCTTCGAAAGTCATCATCGTGCCCGGCTACGGCATGGCGGTGGCTCAGGCGCAGCATGCTCTGCGTGAACTGTCCGATACGCTGAAGGAAGAGGGGGTCGACGTCGCCTATGCGATTCACCCCGTCGCCGGACGGATGCCGGGCCACATGAATGTGCTGCTTGCCGAGGCACAGGTGCCCTACGACGAGGTCTTTGAACTGGAAGACATCAATAACGAGTTTTCTCAGGCCGATGTGGTGTATGTCATCGGTGCAAATGATGTGACCAACCCTGCCGCGGAAGACGATCCTTCATCGCCGATTTACGGCATGCCGGTATTACAGGTCTGGAAGGCGAACACGGTCATCTTCAACAAGCGTTCGCTCGCATCGGGTTATGCCGGGATCGACAACCCGCTGTTCTACCGGGACAACACACTGATGGTGCTCGGCGACGCCAAGAAGATGACCGAGGAAATCGCCAAAGCTCTTTAATCGGCGCTGCAACTGCCATTCACCCGAACACGGCGATAACGGCCCGAAAGGGACGCTGACTTGGCCCAGCTTGTTGATGCGAACCAGCTCTCTGTGCTTGCGAGCGAACTCATCGAAAGGGCTGCGGCTTTCGGCCTGAGTCTGGTATCGGCGATCGTGTTGCTGATCGCAGGCTATCTTGTTGCGGGCTGGGCCGCCCGGACGCTGCGCGCTCGGCTGAGCGAGGCGGAACGCTTCGACGCTACGCTCATTCCGGTCCTTGCCCAAGTCGTGCGCTACACGATCCTCGCCTTCACGCTGGTTTTGGTGCTCGCGCAGTTCGGCGTGCAGACAGCTAGCCTGATCGCCGTGATCGGCGCAGCCGGCCTTGCGATCGGCCTGGCGCTGCAAGGCACGCTGCAGAACGTGGCCGCAGGCTTGATGCTGCTGATCCTGCGTCCTTTCCAGGTGGGGGACTGGATCGAGGCCGCCGGCAAGAGCGGCGCGTGCCAGGAAATCGGCTTGTTCATGACGAAGCTCAAGGACTTCGACGGCATGTTCGTCGCCGTCCCCAACTCGAAGATCTGGGCTGACACGATCGTCAACTACACCTGCAACGCCCATCGCCGGCTGGTGCTGGATGCGGGCATTTCCTACGATGATGACATCGACCGGGCATGCGAGGTGCTCAAGGAGATGGTCGAGGCGGACACGCGCATTTTGCGCGCGCCGGATCCGCCGCAGGTGCTGGTGACAGGCTATGGCGAGAGTTCGGTGAATCTGCAAATTCGCGCTTGGACCCGCAATGATGCTTTCTGGCCGGTCCATTTCGACATGACCCGCGCGATCAAATATGCGCTCGACGAGGCGCGGATTACGATCCCTTATCCGCACCGGCAGATCATCATCAGCCCTGAAGGCGGCGAGGCGGCGGTAAAGCCGGGAAAAATCACGGCGTCGGCTGGCGGCAACGCCACGAGCAAGACCGCGCAGCCCCAAACCGCGCTGGCCAAAACCGGGCAGGCCAAAATCGGGCAGGCCAAGAGTGCGCCGGCCAAGACTTCCACAGCCAAGGCTGCCACGCGCAAAACCCCTTCACGCAGCGCCGCTGCCTCCGGCAAGACCCCTGCCGCCAGCAAGACCGAGGCCGATCAAGAGACCCCGGCCAAAACCAGCCGCAGCCGGCAGAAGTCACCAGCGAAGTCGGGCTGATCTCGTATCTTTTCGCGAATGCGGCTCGTCAAGCCTCTTCGGAGCGCACGCGGCGCAGTCCATCGCGTGCTGGCTGGTAATCCGATCGCACCTGTAGCGCACGTCGGTAGGCCGATGCCGCGCGGGACCCATCACCGGCACCCTCGGCGGCCTTGCCCGCAAGCGTCCAAGCCTCAACCGAAGTCTTGCGCGCAACGGCGGCTTTATAAAGGTCCTTGTAGGCATCCGCATAGTTCGACAGCGCAAGTTGGCTGACCCCGCGCGCGTAATACGGTTCGATCTCGTCAGGTATGAAGCTGATCGCCTGGTCGAAATCCGAAATCGCGTTCTGGTGTTGCGCCAGTTTCTGATAGACCAGCCCGCGGTTGAAATGCATGCCCGGGTCGCTGCCGGCTAGCTCAAGGGCGCGGCTGTAATCAGCCAGCGCGGCCTCATACTTCTCGGCTTGGCGGAACACCTGCGCGCGACCGCTGTAAGCGATAGCGTATTCCGGCTCGATGGCGATGGCCTTGTCATAGTCGGCCAGCGCCTCGGGCAGCTTGCCGGACTTGGCGTAGACCAGTCCGCGATTCGCGTAGGCCTGATGGAAGTTTGGTTCGAGCCGGATGGCCGCGGTGAAGTCGGCAACAGCCTTGGCATACTCGCCGACCCGTCCGTAGGCGGTACCACGGATATTCAGTGCTTCCGGGTCGCGCGGATTATCCTCAACCACCTTTGTCAGCGAGGCGATGTTGCGTTGCTGCTCCTGAGCGGCCTGCCGGTCTGCTGGAGAGAGCTGCGAGGCGACATTGCTGGTCTGACAACCGGCAAGCACGACGCCAATTGCGAGCGTGCTGACCAAGCCCAGTCTCATTCTGCCTTCGGCTTCATGCATTTGGCCGGAAGCCCCGTATTGTGAGAATCTCGCCGGAGCCTGGCGACTCCGTTAAAGGTACGAACCGGGTTAGAGAACGATTTGGGCTGAATTGCGTTCAGGGCTCGCGCTTCACAGGCCCGTCAGATTCGGGCCAGCACGCGACAGACTGCAGAGCGGGGGTTCAGCGGGTCCGGCGTTTGGATGGCAGCAGGCCCTCGCGCTGTGCCCGCTTGCGCGCCAATTTGCGGGCGCGGCGGACAGCTTCCGCCTTTTCGCGCGCGCGGCGCACAGAAGGCTTCTCATAGGCGTTGCGCAGCTTCATTTCACGAAAGATGCCTTCGCGCTGCATCTTCTTCTTGAGCGCACGGAGCGCCTGATCGACGTTGTTGTCACGAACCTGGACTTGCACGTGTCCTCCTTTCCTTTTGCGAACAGAAAATAACAAGCCGTCACGCCGACGCGTGCCAGCGCGTTCCTGTTTATATAGCAAGCGGGCGTGGGCGCGTCTATCCACAAGCGGGCAACACGCGCAAGATTCGCCATCACCTGTCCTGCGAGCGCGGCTGAAGATCGACGTAGTGGCCCATTTTGCGCCCCGGCGCAGCGTCAGTCTTGCCGTAGATGTGCACCGAGCGGTCCGGATTGTATCCGATCAGCGCGGACCATTCCTGAATATCGGGGCCGATGATGTTGACCATCTCGGCGTCGCTGTGCCGTGCGGTTGCGCCCAGCGGCCAACCCGCAATCGCGCGGATGTGGTTCTCGAACTGGCTTATCGCGCAAGCCTCAATGGTCCAGTGACCGGTATTATGCACGCGCGGGGCGATCTCGTTCACCAACACGCGGCTGCGGCTCCGGTCGGCAAAGAACTCGACAGCGAGCACGCCATAATAGTCAAGCTCGACCAATAGCGCCTCGGCGATGTGGCGGGCAGCGCCAGCCTCGGCGTCTTCGAGGTCTGCAGGCACCCGACTGACGGCGAGCCGGCCTTGCGAATGGGTGTTGCGCGGCGGATCGTAAAAGGCGCAGGCGCTGCCAAACCCGCGCACCGCGATAACAGAAAACTCGAAGTCGAAGGCGATGCCTCGTTCGAGGATGGCATGGCGCTCACCCAGCCATCGGCGCGCCTCAGGCAGGTCGTCGCGGCTATCAATCCGGAACTGGCCCTTGCCGTCATAGCCCTGGCGGCGGGTCTTGAGAAACAGACCGTCCGCCCCGTTGGGTCCACCCAGCGCATCGAATGCCGCCTCGATCTGCGCTTGCCCATCCACCTGCGCCCAGTCGGGCACCTCGGCATGAACGGCGCTCAGCAGTTGGCGCTCATAGAGGCGGTCCTGAGTGGCGGCGAGCGCCCGTCGGCTCGGACGCAGCGGCGCGATATTCTCGACGACCCGGAGGCTATCCGCAGGGATGCTTTCGAACTCGTAGGTCAGCACGTCGACACCGCGCGCGAATGCGCTCAGCGCTTCGGCATCCGCATAATCCGCCTTCACGTAACGTGCGGCCACATGCGCGGCCGGCGCGTCGTCATCCGGGGCGAAAACATGCGCGCGAAAGCCCAGCTTCGCAGCGGCCTGCGCGAGCATCTTGCCGAGTTGGCCGCCGCCGAGAATGCCGATCACACTGCCGGGCTGGAGCGCTTCAGTCATGATCCGTGGGGGTCTCGGCCACAGCCGCGCTGCGTTGAGCGCGCCAGGCATCAAGCTTTTCAGCCAATGCCGTATCGTTCAGCGCCAGGATCTGCACGGCCAGGAGCCCGGCATTGGCCGCCCCCGCCTCGCCAATCGCCAGCGTGCCGACTGCAACGCCCGCGGGCATCTGCACGATCGACAGCAGACTGTCTTGTCCTGACAGCGCAGCGCTCTTCACGGGCACGCCCAAAACCGGCAGGGGGGTCATCGCCGCCGCCATGCCCGGCAGATGCGCCGCGCCGCCCGCGCCGGCGATAATCACTTTCAAGCCTCGATCCCGCGCGGACCGCGCATAATCGTAGAGGCGGTCGGGCGTGCGATGAGCCGACACGATACGCGTCTCGTGGGGCACCGCAAACTGCTCCAGCAGATTGGCGGCCGCGCGCATGGTGGCCCAATCCGACTGACTGCCCATGATGATGCCGACAACAGGTTGGCTCACAGCTTTGCCCCGATCGCAACGCGGCGCTCATTAAGAACACACGCGAATGAAAGCGCCGGAGTATAGGTCACACGCGCCTGCGTGCAACACTGGCACGCGGTTTCCACAGGCTGTCTGCGGTGGTTCATGCGATGATATCGGGAAAGATCTGGTCTTCTATGCGCGCGATCTCGTCCCGGAGCCAGAGCTTGCGCTTCTTCATGCGCGTGATCTCGATCTGATTGATGGCGGTCGCGTTTTCCAGCTCCACGATCCTGGCATCCAGTTGGCGGTGCTCGCGTTGCAACTCGGTCAGGCGCTGGCGCAGATCGGGCGTTTCATCGCTACCGTGCATTCTCGCTCTCGTTTCCGCCGTCGAGAGACCCGAGTATTACCTTTAGCACCTGCGAAGGCAAGCTGCAGCGCGCTGCATGCCGCCGCAACAGTTGACTTGAAAAGGCGTGGTGGCCTAGTCACGAGGGGCTATCGAGTGTCCCTCTCGATAGGTCGAGGGAGGCAGCGGTTCCCCCCGCTGTCTCCCTTCATAACGAACGCGTCGCTGTTGGTGAAGGCCGCAACGCTTTATCAACCTGAAGTTGTAGCTGCGCATTTTTGAGCGCGCTGCCATTGGACAGCATGTCATTCATCTGTCATACTATGTCTGTTTCGCGAAATATTTCGCAATCTAGAAGATGGAGGCTGGCATGGCTCTAGAAGCACATCTGGAAGGTCTGGCGAGCAAGCACCGCGCGCTTGAAAAGCAGATCACAGCCGAACTCACGCATGCATCGCATGACGATATGAAGATCGCTACGCTCAAGCGCGAGAAACTTCGGATCAAGGACCAGATGGAGCGCCTGCGAATGAGCCAGAGCACCGCGGCTTAGCGCGGAGATCACGTCTGCGGTAACGCTGCGCTGACAAATCGAGCGCGAACCGAGCGCCGGGAGGGCCCATGCCTTCCGCGGCGCTTTTTGTTTCCGCTCGCCGGGTGTGTTGCCGCTTGAGCACTGATGGGATAGAAGGAGCGCAACCGAGGCCATATCCCGATTTCATTGATGAGCAAAAAGCAAAAGAAGGCGCCGCGCCCCAAAGCTCGCCTCCCCAAAGGCATGAGAGATGTGGAGGCGGAAGAGCTGCGCGCGGTCGCGCAGATGACGGAGAAAATCCGCG
>CAYVFK010000128.1:0-5999 GCA_964450925.1 uncultured Hyphomicrobiaceae bacterium
AGCTTGCTTTATTTTCCGATGAGAAATCCTGATTCAGCTTCCCTTCGCCGCCGACCTCAAACGCTAGGCGATGAACCGACCAATCTGATACAGCCTGGAGATTCGGCACTACGCGATAGCTTATCCCGTCGTGCTTGTCCGACGTATCAGCGAAGACGTTGTCATCGTAAGCTGCTTCAAGGTCTACCTGTGTGGCAATGATGAATGCGCCAATTCGCACGCCCAACTCCTCGTACGCCAAGGGATTAAGAGGGCTTTCTAACAGCTCGCGAGCAGTGCCGAACGAAGGCCCGCCACCGGCGGCAATGCCAGTTCTCTCGGCCGCCTCGGCGAGCGTCACGTATCCGCTTATCAAACAGCAAGCAGCGGCCAGTAGCGGCGACACATGAAAGTGTCTCAACGCGCCGCGGATCATTGAGGTCTCCTTGATCGCTCCGGACTTGCAGGACATCTCGGGCCAATAAGTTGTGGTGTCACTGTCGACACGCGTTTCAGAGACGCCACGGACACTTCAGACAGCAGCATCATGGATTCATGGCTTTGAAGGACTGACAACGCCACCAGAGAAACCGCCGCCCATTGATCTCGGGATGAGAATGTCGTTGATCTGGGCCGAGATCCGGGCCTGTGCGCCGAAGTAAGCCGCCTGAAATGCCTCATCCGCAGACCCTACCCATGTGACGATCTCATCAGCAGCTTCGGGATCGGAGAAGCCAATGGTGTTATGCGCTTCTAAAACGCCAACGGCGATGGCTGCTTTCACCTCTGGGGATGTTCCGCGAGCAAGGCATATGACGTCCTGCGCGCGCCGGAAATCGGTCACCACCGCAGACCGAACGGACTGCCGCAGCTGTTCCAGGTTCCCGTCGGCTTCCGCGACCATGCTTTCGATTGCCGGCGAAATCGCCCCCACGCATGCGCCGTCTCGGATCTGCGCGGCCGAAGACAGGGTCGCGCCGCCGCAAAAAGCGACCATACATCCAAGGGCAACGCATATGTATTTATTTCTCATCATAGCACTCCAGCCGTGATTTCTGGTATTTTATGAAAGTCGATATTGTGAGTGATCTGGCTCTTTGATGGTCATTTCGGCAACAGAAGCCTTCTTAATCTGAACAACAGCGCTCGCAGTTCTGGAATTCCAATAGTCCTTTAATCATGGCAGGTTTAAATGCAAAACACGAACTCAGAAATAACGTTCGGGAACACGGATGACGTCGCCTGGATAAATACGAACCGCGGTGGATGCCTGAATTTCCTTCTCCTCGACGGATCCTTTGCGGCGAATGTACACATAACTTGTGCTCGCCCGGCGCGTGTAGCCGCCTGCCAGAGCGATGGCACTGATCACATTTAGCCCGGCCTTGTAAGGATATTCGCCAACCTCTTTTACGCGGCCCATCACGTAAATCGGTTCATAACTCAAGACTGCCACAGAGACCTTGGGATCGCGCAAATAGCCGCTCTTCAAAGCCGTCGCGATCCTGCGCTCCAACTCCCGTGGCGTTGCCCCAACGGCTTTAAGTTGGCCTATAAGCGGGAAAGGAACGGAGCCTGTTTCATCGATCTCATATTCGCCGGTGAGTTCGTCCTGGCCGAAGACATTGACCATGATTTTATCCCCGGAGGCGAGCGTGTAACCTGCGTTCTGCAGCAGTTTGGCGCTCCCGTCTGCGGTCTGCGCAGTGGGCTGAACGGCGCCTAAAATCAATTCGTTCGGCCCCGAACTGCTGGGCCCTTGGCACCCCGCGGCCACTGCCAGCGCCGTCAACAACAGCAAAACGCAACAGTGCCTCACCTGACACTTCCCCGATTTTTCTATCGTGAAGCTGAGTCTTTCAACCATTGGTTGCTTTTTAGTGAGAACTCGCCTCAAATGCAACCGCTCATACCTGTTCAGGCACAAGTTCAAGGCCTGGTATGATGCTATTTGGCAACTCACCTTCGCCCTCAGCGCACAGATCGCAGAAGTCGTAACGGGTTTGGCCGGATAGGGCTGATGTTAACGTGCTGTCTGAATAAGCCGGCGCTCGGTGCCTTCGAGCGCAACCGCGGTCAATATGCCTGTGAAGTAGGCCCCGGTGTCGATGTTGATCGGGTTGATCATGACTTCAGGCCTGGAAACAGGCGTGTGCCCATGTACGATCACATGCTCGAAGTCGCCGGCATGGCCAATGCATTTCTCGCGCATCCAGAGGAGATCGTGTTCACTCTGGTCAGCGAGTGCGACCCCTGAGCGCGCGCCGGCATGGCAGAAAAAGTAATCGCCGACCTGAAAACTGAGTGCCAACTGGTCCAGCCAGCGTCGATGAACGGCCGGGAATTTTTTGTTCAGTTCCTCCGGAAGTCCTTCAGCACCTTTGCTCTTAAGCACCTCATGAACATTGACCCCGTAAGATCGTAAGGTCTCGGTGCCGCCGTGAAGGCGCCAATCGCTCGCGGTCAGCCGGCCTTCTAGAAAAGCCAGCATCATTGCCTCATGATTGCCCTTGAGGAAAACTCGTTCCGCATTCGCCGGCGGGTCTTGGCTCAAGCGTGCGATGACGCCCGAAGAATCCGGCCCACGATCGACGTAGTCGCCGAGATAAACGATCAAGACGCGTTCTGGCGGAGCCATGGCGATATCTTCGGCGATCCGGCCGTGCAATTCGTCGAGCAGGCTCGAGCAGCCGTGAATATCGCCAATCGCAAAAACGCGCAGGCCGTCTGGAATGCGTGGGGCCGCGATGGGTTGAGGATGGTCATGTTTGGGAAATAGACGACCAATCACCGGGCCGCTGCTCTTTGTTTCGGACGGCTCGGCATGCCCGCCGCGTTTTGCGCTCGGCGAGACTGGGCAACGCGGTTGTTGAAACTGGTCTTGCGCGCCTGCTTCTGACTGCTCCAGGACTGTGCTACGCCCGCGCCGAGCAATGCCGCAAATGTCAAGGTTACGCCCTGGAGCTGAATGCTGAAGTCAATCAGGGCATGAAGCGCCACGATAACACTTGCGGTCGCTGCGGCGATCGGGGCAACCGAATCTCGCTTGCGCTCCAGGGCCCCCACGAAACAATGCAGCGATAACCATCCAATAGCTGCGAAAAGTCCAATCGCTGCCGGTATGCCCAAACCGAGAAGCGCTTCGGCATAGGCATTATGGGCCTCAAGCCATGTGCCCGTCGGCGGTACGGAGATATCGCGGTACATCGGAAACACGTCGGCGAAGGTTCCATAGCCGAAGCCAACCCACGGCGCGTCCTGAATAGCCTGCAGGACAACACTTGCCACGGCGAAGCGCGCTTCCAGATCGGAGACTCCGGAGCGGGCCAGTTCCCCGCTTACGGCCTGCCCATAAATCGCGAAGGCGAAAAAACCCCCAATCAGCAGGATCAAAAGCACAGCCCAAGCCGGCCTTGTCGCGCCGGGCCTGCTGTTGCCCTGCGCGCGTGCGATCTCCAGGCCAAGCATCAGCATGACTGCCAGAATTGCGAGGACAATGCCCGCTCGAGACTGAGACAAGATCAGTGCGATCACGATGGGCACCAGAAGGATCGCGTAGGCGCCGACCGCGCCGCCAACCAAAACGGTCCAGGCCGCGATCTGTCGCCCGCTGGAGGGGCCGGTGTGTCCCAGGCCATGGCGTACGTCGCGAATGAAAAGCGCCAGCGCGCTTATCAGCGCGAGGACCAGATGGGCAGCAAAAGCATTCGAATAGATGAAAGGTCCGGTCGTCACAGCCGTCGAGCGCTCGACCCACAGAACCATGCGCGAACCGGTCACCTCCATCGAGATGCCGTAGAGACCATAAATGGCGCCAGCGAGCCCTGCGGTAAAAAGGATCCGCCAGGCCCAGCGGGGATCCCTCCCGATCTGAATGCCCAGCCAAACGCATGCGGCCGCCGTGGCCATCCGCAAAGCTGCAAGCCATGTCTCGCTTGGATTGACGCTGATGCTGCCATTGATTTCTCTCCCCAGCGCTTCTGCAGCCGCGTTCCAGATCGGATGGTGCAAAGCCGCCGGCGTCCACGTAACGGTTTGGAGAAAGGCCCACATCAAGACGAGGCCGATCGCTATGAGCGGGAAGGCGATCCAGCGGGTTGGTACGGGCAGAGTGCTGGCACGGGCAGAGTGCGCGAAGCTGAACAAGGCCAGGCAGCCGCCGATCAAGACGGCGTTGATGCCCCACGCCAGAGGAATGCTGCCGCCGAAAAACAGCGGCGCAAGGGCAATCGCGAGCAAATACAGCCAGCGAGCAGCACTGTCGGCTGTGTTAAGAGCGCCTCGCGGGTCCATAACCTGCCAAGGTGTTAATGCACGTTTTCATTCGGCTGGAGTCTCCGACTATTTTCGGGATCGTTTGCGAAGGCGCGCGCCTGCTTCGCATCCCGCGACACCATCTGCTGCGCCACGTTATATTGCTGCAAGAGTGGAAGCGCCACGGTGCAGCTGTTTTGTCGGTGTTAACGCAATAGTTGCAGAAAGCGCAAATACCAAACGCTCGGCACTAGCGTTCTCTTTGCCTGGAGTTATGAGGCCGATTCAAGGCGAAAAAGACGCCTGTCCACTAGCGCTTGCCTTATCTGTCGCGCAATTGCCCTTAGCCTTGAACCCAGGATTCGCCCTGAGGATGTGTTTGAGAGCGCATTTTGCCCCGAAGTCCGGTTCCCAGAAAGCGCCCTCGCGTCGAGCGCAAGGCACCGGAGGGCGCTGTGAATCGTCCAGCCTTCTTGTTGCGGCTGGCCACGAAGCCAAACAGCCTGACTGCGCCCCAGGCGTTCACACCGGAAAGATCACTGGTTCAATCCCAGTCGCGCCCACCATTCGCGCTCGTTGGTTTCCAAGCGTGTCCTGAGTTGCCCGGACCATTTATGGCCTTGCTGCCTTGGCCACGGCATCATTATCCGGATTTCGCTGCCAAACCGAGACGTTGAGCGCGAAGGCGTAGGTTCCCCATGCCAGATAAGGGACCATCAGTGCGGCGGCGATCGCATCAAACATGGCGAAGGCAACCGTCGTAGCGACAACGGCCAACCACAGCAAGCCTATGATGACGGCACCAGCGAAAATGCGATGTTGGCCGAAAAAAACCGCCGACCAGAGCGTGTTGATGCAAATCTGCAAGCCCCACAGAGCAATGGGAACGGCGCTGCCTTCGTAGCTGCCCACGCGCGCCGCAGCGATCGACATCGCCAGATAGAGGATCGCCCATATCACGGGGAACAACAAGTTTGGCGGCGTCCATCGCGGCTTATCCAGCTTTCGATACCATTCGCCCGGGCGAAATAACATGCCGGCTGCGCCGGGCACGGCGCAGGTCGCCAGGAAGATCGCGAACAGAAGATATTCCATAGCCGCTCCCCCAGCCGATTTACGACACAATACTAGCGACCGCAGCGGCATTCATCAATGCAGTGATAGCATCCGCTGGCGATCACGCGAAGCGACTCGAATGAGGGCCCTTTCCCCGTGCCGCCAGATTGCGTGTAAGCTGTGTGAGCGTATGGGCTGGTCGCGCGTGGTCGATGCGCACCCGCCACGCTCACGCCCCTGGCATGTGGATCAGATGATCGCCCGGCGCACCCGCGCGGACACCCATTCGCTCACCAGCACCGTGGCCAGAATGAGAATCAGGATCATCGTCACTTGCGGCCAGGCGAGGGTATTCAACGAGTTCTGCAATTGCAGCCCGATGCCGCCCGCGCCGACCAGCCCGAGCACGGTGCTTTCGCGGATGTTGATGTCCCAGCGGAACACCGAGATCGCCCAGAAGGCGGGCGCGACCTGCGGCCAGATGCCATAGGTGAGGATCTGCGCGCCGCCTGCCCCGGTCGCCTCCACCGCTTCGATCTGCGCGCGGTCGGTTTCCTCGATGGCCTCATAGAGCAGCTTGCCAATAAAGCCGATTGAGCGCAGGGCGATGGCGATGACGCCGGCGAGAAGCCCTGGCCCGACGATCGAGACCAGCAGCAGCGCCCAGATCAGCGAGTTGATCGAGCGCGACGCGACGATGATGAACAGCG
>CAYVFK010000129.1:0-5974 GCA_964450925.1 uncultured Hyphomicrobiaceae bacterium
TTCACGGTGATGCCGCGCGGCCCCAGATCGCGCGCCAGCCCGCGGGTCAGCCCAATCAGCGCATGCTTGCTCATCGCGTAAAGCCCAAGCCCCGGCGCGGGCACGCGCAGGCCAAAGGCGCTGGCCATGTTGATGATGGTGTCCCCCGACGCCATGCCTTCGGCGGCCGCCAGCGCGGCGACATACGGCCCGCGCAGGTTTACGTCGATGGTGCGGTCGAAATCGGCCTCGGTGGTGTCGGGCAGCGGCTGGCCGTCAAAGATGCCGGCGTTGTTGACCAGCACGTTCAGCCCGCCGAGCCGTTCGCGCGCCTGCGCCACGGCCGCGCGCATCGCCGCCGCGTCGCCCGCGTCTGCCCGGATCACCTCGGCCGTGATGCCCTGCGCACGCAGTTCCGCGACGACCGCCTCGGCCGCTTCGGCCGAGTTGAACCAGGTGATCGCAACATCCGCACCTTCCGCCGCAAAGCGCCGCGCCACGCTTGCGCCGATCCCTCGGCTCGCGCCCGTGACAAGCGCCTTTTTCCCCGCCAGCCGCATCGCGTTCAGTGCCCTGCCCGCATTGCCCGCGCCAGCCATGTCACCAGCCCGACGCCAGTCACCGCCACCAGCACCATGTCAAGCCCGGCCAGCGTCGGCAAGAGCAGCCAATAAATGTGCGCCGTCCACGCGAGCGCCATGCCGCCGAGTACGACTGCGCCATAGATGCCGAAAACCAGACGGCTGATGCCTGTCGCTTTCGCCATCTCGCCGCCTAGCTGCCGCCCACGCCGGGGTTCACGCCTGAGCCGATGTTGCGGAACAGCTCTTGCAGAATGCCTTCTTCGCCGCCGTAAGTCGGTGTCTCGCGGGTGATGAAATCGATCACCTTGCCGTCCTCCAGGCCATAATGCGCGACGCGCTCGACCGTGCGGCCTTCGCCGAAATACACAGCCAGCACGCGGCGATCCACAACTCGCGGCTCCATGAAGCCAACCGGCGTTTTCGTCTTCGTTGAAATATAATAATACACGCCATCGCCAACAGTTGACTTCGCGTTCGGCGAGCCGAGCGTCAGCTCAACCTGATCGCGGGTCATGCCCTGCTGAACCTGCTGGATTTCAGCTTCGGTGAAGATCGCGCCATGCTGCGCGGTGCGCACCGCGCAGCCGGTCATGATCACTGCCAGGCCAGCGACGAGCACCAAACGCCTTGCTCGCGCCCCAAACACCCCTTGTGTTGGGGCTGCGGGTCTTGCAGATTGGCTTTTGTTGGATTTTGACATAAAGGATTCACCTCGGTGGTCTGGCAAGTCGAACATCAAAGCATCGCTGCGGACACTGTGCCTGACGCCTGGTCCCGGCGATTTGAGGGCGGGCACCCGCCCCTATAAGAAACCAACACGCGGAGTCCTCAAAAGCATCATGTTCCGTTGGTTTGGCGAACGCGCGGCGCGTAAAGAAGTTGCCGAGAAGTTGTACGACGCAATTGTGGCGCAGTCGCGCAACCCTGCTTTTTATCTGCGATTCGGCGTACCGGATACCTTGTCGGGGCGCTTCGACATGCTGGTCATCCACATGTTTATGGTGCTGCAGAACCTGCGCCTGGCCGGCAAGGAGGGTGAGCTTCTCGGGCGCGAGGTTGTCGAGGCGTTCATACGCGAGATGGACAGCATGGTGCGCGATCTGGGCGTGAGCGAGGATCAGGTGCCACAGGAGGTGCGCCGGATCGCCGGGCTGTTCTATGGCCAGATCCTGATCTACGCGCAGGCCGCGGAGAAAGAAGACACGGCCGCGCTCGCCGAGGCTGTATGGAAAAGCTTCCGCTCGGGCAACCCGTCAACGCAGGTCAACGCGCAATCCGTTGCCGAATATATCCTCACCGCTCTGCACACCATCCGGGAGACGCCGCTGACGCATTTGCTGCAAGGTTTTCTGGATTTTCCCGAGGTGGCGCGCGCCCGGCGCGCGGGGTAGGCCTTTAATCTAGGCGCGCGGCGCGCATATTCCGTTTATGCCCCGCACACCTGATTTAAAGGTCACCAATATGCCAGGCGCGGATTGCGGTCACATTCTATCCCAGGTTATCGTCACCGGCGACATCCCGCCTGAAGGCGTGGAGGGCCGCATTGAGGCAAGCCCCGACGATCGCGCTTCACTTGCCGAGCGGCTGGACCTTGCCAAGCTCGATGAACTGGTGTTCGTCTATCATCTGGCCCCGATAAGCCGTGGGCGGTTCCGCCTGAGCGGTCATTGGCGCGCCGAGGCCGTGCAGACCTGCGGCGTCACGCTGGAGCCGATCGCCCGCGACTTCGACGAAGCCGTAAGCATCGAGTTCTGGCCCCCGGACCTCTGGGAGCGCCATGTGAGCGAAGTCGGCGATGTCCCCGGCGATCGTGACGAAGAAGGGCCGGAGTTGATCGAGGCGGGCATGATCGACGCCGGCCGGCTTCTTGAAGAGTTGTTCGCCGTCGCGCTTCCGCCTTTCCCGCGGCGCGAGAACGCTGCGCTGGAGTGGGAAGAAACCGTGAGCAAACCAGAAAGCCCCTTCGCAGTGCTGCGGGATTTGCCCAAACGCAACGGCGGCACACATTGATCGCCAAGCCCAAACAGGTCGAGAGCGAAAATTCGGTTGTTTCACGGCCTGAAATGGTTATGGTCTGAGCGCTTTCTGGCGCGAGAGGGGCTGACAATGCGCATGCGCGCTTGCCGGCGCGCAATAGCGGTCTTAGTTCGGCAACCATGACAAATGCGATCACGATAGCCGTGGACGCGATGGGCGGGGACCATGGCCCACAGGTCTCTGTGGCCGGAACGGCCTTGTCCGCTGTGCGCCACCCGGATGCGCGTTTCATGCTGTTCGGCGATGAGCAGCAAATCCGGACGCAACTCGAAGCCCATCCCGACCTGAAACCAAAGGTTGAGGTCGTCCACACCGATGTTGCGGTGGCCATGGATGCCCGCCCCAGCCAGGCGCTCAAGCAGGGCCGCTGGAAAAGCAGTATCTGGCTCGCGCTGGAAGCCGTCAAACGCGGGGATGCCGATGTGGTGATCTCGGCGGGCAACACCGGCGCGCTGATGGCGATGGCTAAATTCTGCCTCAAGACCGTGCCTGGAATTGATCGTCCGGCGATTGCGGCGATCTGGCCGACAGTGTCGAGTGAATGCATCGTGTTGGATGTGGGCGCGAATGTCGGGGCGGATGCCCGCCAACTCGTCAACTTCGCCGAGATGGGCGCTGCAATGGCGCGCGGGCTGTTCCAGGTCGATCAGCCTTCGGTCGCGCTGCTGAATATCGGCGTGGAGGAGATCAAGGGGCTGGACGAGGTCAAAAAGGCCAATGCGGCGCTCGCTTCATCCACGTTGCCCGTGCGCTATTACGGCTATGTCGAGGGCGACGATGTTGGCCAAGGCAAGGTCGATGTGGTGGTCACGGAAGGTTTTACCGGTAATATCGCCTTGAAAACGGCCGAAGGCACCGCCAAACAGATATCGGAATACTTCCGGGCTGCTGTGAACCGCTCGCTGTTGTCCCGCATCGGGGCATTTCTGGCTCAGGGGGCCTTCCGGGCGCTGCGCAAGAAGATGGACCCGCGCCAGCTCAATGGCGGCGTCTTTCTCGGCCTGAACGGGATCGTCATCAAGAGCCACGGCGGCACCGACGCCGTCGGTTTCGCAAGCGCAGTCGACCTGGGCTACGACATGGCGCGCAGCAATTTATGCGAAAGCATTGCCCGCGACGTCACCAAGTTCCAGGATGCGCTCCAAGAAGACGCCCTGAAGGAAAGTCCGGCCGGTGAACATCCTGGGGCCAATGGCGCACCGACGCCCAAGACCGTTGAGCAAGGAACGCATTAAGTGAAAGCAGTCCGCTCGGTCATTCTGGGATGCGGGGCATATCTCCCCGAGAAGATCCTGACCAATGACGACCTCGCACGCATGGTCCACACTTCCGACTCGTGGATCACCGAGCGCACCGGCATCAAGCAACGCCACATCGCCGCGGATGGAGAACTGACCTCAGACATGGCCACCGCCGCTGCGGAGCAGGCGCTGGAGCGCGCGGGCCGCCGCGCCTCGGACATCGACTTGATCGTACTGGCGACCTCAACACCCGATCATACGTTCCCCGCCACAGCGACAACGGTGCAAGCGCGGCTTGGCATCCATCATGGCGCCGCTTTCGATGTTCAAGCGGTATGCACTGGCTTCGTCTATGCCCTCGCGACGGCGGACAATTTCATCAAAGCAGGCCAGGTCAAGCGCGCGCTCGTGATCGGCTCGGAAACTTTCTCGCGCATCCTCGACTGGGAAGATCGCGGCACCTGCGTGCTGTTCGGCGACGGCGCGGGCGCGGTGGTGCTGGAATCCCAGCCCGCGCGCGGCGATGACACCGATCGCGGC
Organism: uncultured Hyphomicrobiaceae bacterium; assembly: GCA_964450925.1. GTDB lineage: Bacteria > Pseudomonadota > Alphaproteobacteria > Rhizobiales > Rhodomicrobiaceae > Dichotomicrobium. The sequence continues at coordinate 4,382 of CAYVFK010000129.1, forward strand.
GTGTTGGGAACCTACCTGCATTCTGACGGCCGCTTTAAGGACATGCTTTATGTTGATGGCGGCCCGTCCTCCACGCAAACAACGGGTCACCTGCGCATGCAGGGCCGCGAAGTGTTCCGATTTGCTGTCAACAAGATCGCCGCGGTGATCGAGGAGGCGCTGGAGGATCACAAGCTCGGCGCATCAGACGTGGACTGGTTCGTCCCGCATCAAGCCAATCAGCGCATCCTCACCAGCACCGCCAACAAGATCGGCCTGCCCGAGCAGAAGATCGTGATCACCGTGGACAAGCACGGCAACACCTCTGCCGCGTCGATTCCGCTCGCACTCGATGTTGCTTGTCAGGACGGGCGCATCAAGCAAGGCGACCTTGTCCTGCTTGAGGCCATGGGCGGCGGATTTACCTGGGGCGCGGCCCTGGTGCGCTGGTAAACCGATTCAACCACCCCAGGCGAAGAAAATCCGTTTTCAGTCAGCGTTTTGCTGTCCGGGTAATTGACCCGCGGCGAAAAACTCCGTTACCATTTGTTGAATAGACCCGACTGAGGAGAGGTCGTGAGCCATGCCTCAGGCCAAAACAGTGACACGCGCCGATCTCACGGAAGCGGTGATCCGCGAGGTGGGCCTGCCGCGCAATGAATCCGCCGAAATGGTGGAAAGCGTGATTCAGGAAATCGCCGCCTGTCTCGAACGGGGCGAACAGGTGAAGATTTCGTCTTTCGGGACCTTCAGCGTGCGCCAGAAACGCGAACGCGTTGGTCGCAATCCAAAAACGGGTGAGACCGTGCCGATCGCGCCGCGGCGGGTCATTGGGTTTCGCCCCAGCCACATCATGAAGGAACGCATCAACAAGGTGCTCGGCCGCAAGCAGGCGGCTGAGTGAACCCGGCTCATACCGATCAACGTTCCAGAGGGCAGGTCGTTGGGAAAATCTGCGGAAGCATTTCGGACCATAAGCGAGGTTTCTGTCGAGCTTGACGTTCCCAAGCATGTGTTGCGGTTCTGGGAAACCAAGTTCGCGCAGGTCAAGCCGATGAAACGCGGCGGCAATCGCCGCTATTACCGGCCGGAGGACGTAGAGCTGTTGCGCGGCATCCGCACACTGCTGCACGACGAAGGCTACACCATTCGCGGCTTGCAGCGTGTACTGCGTCAGCAAGGCGTGAATTATGTCAAGACCTACCGGCGCAGCGAGGCCAGTCCATCAGGCGCCCTGCCCGATCTCGCCGGAGAAACCGCTGGCCACGCCCGTAAGGTCGCCATGGAGCGCGCCAAGGCGAAGCCCAAGCATGAGGGGCGAAGCGCCGGCGCACAGCCGGGCCGGTCAGCCACAGCCAACAAGCCCTCGAACAATCGCGCCTTGACGTCCGCGCAGAGGCAAACCCTGCAAGCAGCCATCAACGAGTTGGAGCAGTGTCGGCAACTGTTGAGCAGCGCAAGCGGATCGGCGCCTTGATCGGCATGAGCTTTGCTGCTTGACCGTGTATAGTGCAGTAGGCAGACTGCTCGAGCCGTGGCGGTTCGGAGCGTAGCGCAGCCCGGTAGCGCACCGGTCTGGGGGACCGGGGGTCGTGGGTTCGAATCCCGCCGCTC
>CAYVFK010000130.1:0-5927 GCA_964450925.1 uncultured Hyphomicrobiaceae bacterium
TCATAGAGATATCCGCTGATGAATCGCGCTGCGAGTCCAACACTGCGCGCGGCCTCCATCATGAAAAGCGCGAAATCACGGCAAGAACCCTTTCCGCGCTCCAGTGTCTGCGTGGGCGTTTGCGTCCCTTCGTCTTTACGAATTTCATATTCGAACTCGTCTTTGATGGCGGCTGTGACCTTGAGAAGGAAGTCATCCGTATCGGTGGCGCCGATGCCTGTGTGCAGAAAGCGGCGTGTCCATTCCGTTACGCGACGCAACGGGTCGGGGTAATGTCGTTCTATTGTCCGCCCCAGATCAGGCACTTCGCTTGCTGGATAACTGAAAGGCAGTGTTTGTGCGAACGGCTCGATGCGGAAGCTGCCGGGCAACGCTGGATAACGATCAATCACGATGCTGGATTCGATGGATAAATGATCGCTCATATCTGAAAACTCCGCCACGGCGACGGAATTACCGAATACATCATGGATCCAGCGAAGGCTTGCCTCAGGTTTGGTGATGAGCGACGCCTTGATCAGCCGCAGGTCGTGACTGTCGCGAGGGCGCACCATGAGGCGGTGTTCGCCGAAGGTCACTGAGCGTGAATAACGATAGACGGTCTTGTGATCGACTTTCAGGCGTTGCAAGCTTCGGGTCCAGGTTCTGAAAGGTTGACGTGGTTAGTTGTAGTCCGGTGCTATCCCGGATCAATGGAAATATGTTTCCGCAAGCGCATCAGACAGATTGGTCAAAGCCCGCTGGAGCTCGTCGGCAAAGGCGTGGAGGCTCGCGGCGGTAAGTGCATCCTCAAGCGCCGTTTCCAACGTGAACGCCAGCGCCAGTCGGGCATGCTCCACGTTGGCGCGCCTGGACGAGTCATGTCGCTGTTCCAACTCGTAGACGCGCTCTGTCAGCTGATCCACGCACAGAGCGACCGCTCGGGGGAATTCTCGGTCGTAAATCAGGAAATGCGCGATGTCTTCCGGGCGTGAGGCGCGCGGCCGGCAGTGTCGAAAGGCATGGTATCCCGATACGGAGCGTAGCAGCGCATTCCAGTACACCGATCCGACCGCATCTCCTTGTGCCAGAGTCAACCTGTCATAGCCCATGTCAAGAATGCGTGTCGTTTGGTCGGCGCGCTCAATGTGTTTGCCGATCTGATAGAATGTCCAAGCCTCTCCACGGAAGAAAGTGGCTTCAGTAATTCCTTCAAATGTTTGACAGTTTAACGTGATGCTCTGGCAGAGCCGTGAGAGATTATAGGTATCAATATCGCGTTTTGTCCAAGTTTGGCATTTATTGTACATGATGTTGAGTTGCGTCCACATCTCAGTGCTGATCAGATGACGGATTGCCCGTGCATTTTCGCGGGCGCTTCCAATCGTCGAGCGAATAGACGTCGGGTTTTCCTTGTCCAGCGCGTAAAAACTCAACACCGTCTGCTCGCTGATCTGGTCATAAGCGTCCAAGAACCGATCCAGTTCAGCGTATAACTCCGGAATGCGCTTCCAATCGGAGACACCGCTGCCATCACGCGCATGGGTCGTATTGATGTCGATGATGCGCGCAACGTTCTCCGCTCGCTCGACGTAACGCGCTAGCCAGAATGCGTTTTCTGCAAAACGAGATACGAGCTCAACCAAGTACCCAAGTGTCCTTTGATCCGCCCCCTTGCGAGGAATTTACCACGAGCGATCCCTTTTTCAGGGCGACCCGGGTCAATCCGCCGGGCATCACCCAGCTATCCTCCCCGGTGACCGCGAACGGCCGGAAGTCCACGTGACGCGGCGCGATGCCGTCGCGCGTAAGCGTGGGACTCACGGAGAGGTTGATCACCGGCTGAGACACGAAATTCGCGGGGTCAGCTTTAAGCTTCGCGCGCAATTCTTTGAGCTGTCGCTTGCTTGCCTTGGGCCCAATCACGATGCCGTAACCACCCGACTCGCTGACAGGTTTTACGACCAGTGAGCCCAGATTATCCAATGTCTTGGCCAGCCCCTCCGGCTCTCGGCAGATATTCGTGTCAACATTGAGCAGTATCGGCTCTTCGTCGAGGTAGTAGCGGATAATCCGCGGCATATAGGCATAAATCGCCTTGTCGTCGGCAACTCCGGTGCCTATCGCATTGGCAATCGTCACATTGCCGCGCCGCATTGCCTCGAACAGACCAGCCACGCCAAGCAGGCTGTCCTTCTGAAAGACTTTCGGGTCGAGATAGGCGTCATCCACGCGGCGGTAGATGACATGCACGCGCTTGGGGCCTGTCGTTGTGCGCATGAAGAGTTTGTGGTCTTCAACGAACAGATCTCGGCCTTCCACAAGCCATGCGCCCATTTCGCGAGCCAGAAAGACGTGCTCGAAATATGCGGAGTTGTAAGCGCCGGGCGACAGAAGCGCGACATTCGGATCACACACGCCGTCTGGGGCGACCTGTACCAGCGCGGCCAATAACCGCGTCCCATAGTTGTCGATCCCGGCGATCGGAATGCCCGTAGCGAGATCGGGAAACGCGCGCATCATCAGATGTCGGTTCTCTAGAACGTAAGATACGCCTGAGGGCGTTCGCGCATTATCTTCAAGGACGTGAAAATTTCCTTTGTGGTCGCGCACCAGATCAATGCCGGCGACGTGGATATAGGTCTTTCGCGGAACATGAACGCCCCGCATCTCCGGCCGATAATGCTTGTTTCCTTTCACCAGTTCGGCGGGGATCACGCCATCGCGCAAGATATGCTCATCATGATATATGTCGTGGAGGAATGCGTTGAGTGCGGCCACACGCTGGGTCACCCCACGTTCAATGACGGTCCAATCGGAGCGGTTGATGACGCGCGGAATAACGTCAAAGGGTAATACCCTGTCGATCGTCTGTGTGTGCGAGTAGACGGTGAACGTTATTCCAAGGTCGAACAGCTCATGATCCGCCTGTTTCCAGCGCTTGCGCAGGTCTTTGAGTTCGTAGGCTTCCAGGCGGCGGCAGACTTCGCGCACAAGCTCGTTGTCTGCCTGGCCATAAAGTTCGCAGTAAAATCCTTCGTGGTGATAATCGCGCAGCAGGCCCTTGTATGAGCCATCGTGGGCATTGGTGAACTTCTGCATAAACAGGATGGTAGATCATATGCTGACGGTCGGCAAATGCTGGCCTATGGCTCATCCGCGCGCAATGCTGCTTTTGGAGGGTCGCGCGGGCCTGAGCCTGGTTTTGTTCTGAGGATTGGCTCGCGATGTCGGCGCGAGATCTCGCCGCTGAAGCCAGAAGCGCTTGATGTGGCCTAGGAGGCAGGCGAGCGCAACGAATGGGGGAGAAGTCTGCCTCGCTGCTAAATGATTGTAGCAAGGCCCGGCCGAACCGCACCGGGTCAGCCAACCAAGGAGCGTCGGCGTGGTGGAGCCGAGGGGAATCGAACCCCTGACCTCAGCAGTGCGATTGCTGCGCTCTCCCAACTGAGCTACGGCCCCGGACACCGCGCATTTAGGAGCGCGCGTGTTTGCCTGTCAAGCTGCACCTCGGCGGCGCGTGGCAACTCGAGCCGCGCAGCTTCTTTTTGTCCGCGCCACGGTTCTTTTTGTATGCGCAACGGGTGTTGGCGCGCGCCTTACGTGGATGGTTCTGGGCTGGCCGCTTGCGGGGCGCGGTGAAGCCGGTTAAATGGAGGCGAGCAGCGCAGCCAGGGGGCACGCATGATTCCGCTTCTCCAATTTATCTCGTGGCTACTAGGGCTTTACGTCACTGTTGTCATCATCGCGGTGATCTTCAGTTGGCTGATTGCCTTCAATGTTATCAACGTCCATAACCAGTTTGTTCGGCTCGTTTCGGAGGCGCTCTACAAGCTGACAGAGCCGGCGCTGCGCCCGATCCGCAACGCATTGCCGGATTTTGGCGGCCTCGACCTCTCGCCGATCGTGCTTATCATAGGCATTTACTTCATTCAGGTGGTGGTTATTCATGGCTGGCTGATCCCATTCTTCCGAGGCTTCTAGTGCGTTGGGTCGTCTCGCGCCACCATCCTTTGTGACGGACACGCCAGCTCAACAATCATCTGCCAGCAAGAGGAGCGCGCCATGTCTGGTGCCCAGATCATCGATGGTAAGCAGGTCGCGGCGCAGGTTCGCGAGCGGGTGGCGCAAGAAGTGTCGCTGCTCCAGCGCGATCACGGTGTCACGCCGGGGCTGACGGTGGTGCTGGTCGGCGAGAACCCGGCCAGCCAGGTCTATGTGCGCAACAAAAGCCGCCAGACCGAGGCCGCGGGCATGGTCTCGACAATGCACAAGCTGCCAGCGGAAACGCCAGAGGCCGACTTGCTTGCGCTGGTGGCAGACCTCAACGCAGATCCTGCCGTACATGGGATTCTGGTGCAGTTGCCGCTACCCGCGCAGATCGACGAGACGCGTGTGATTGAGGCGATCGACCCGGCCAAGGATGTCGACGGGTTCCATCCGGTGAATGTCGGGCGGGTGGCAACAGGCGCTGGCGGCGTCGCGCCGTGCACCCCGCTCGGCTGCGTGATTCTGGCGAAGAGCGTGCAGCCGGACCTGAGCGGCGCGGAAGCCGTCATCGTCGGGCGTTCGAACATCGTCGGCAAGCCGCTGGCCCAGCTGCTGCTCAAGGAAAACTGCACAGTGACCATCGCCCATTCGCGCACCCGCGACCTGCCGTCGGTGACACGCCGGGCCGATCTGCTGCTTGCCGCGGTCGGGCGCGCGGAGATGGTGCGCGGCGACTGGATCAAGCCGGGGGCAACGGTGATCGACGTGGGCATCAACCGGATTGAGCGAGGCCCGGGCGAAGAGAAGGATCGGCTCGTCGGCGACGTTGCGTTCGAGGAAGCGCGTGAGGTGGCGGGCGCGATCACGCCAGTGCCGGGCGGCGTCGGACCGATGACAATTGCTTGCCTGTTGGCGAACACGGTAAATGCTGCGCGGGCCATCAATGGGCTGGAGCCGGTTGAGATCGGCGCATGAATGAAGGACGACGTGCGTGAGGACCCAGACGACGCTTATGATCGCGGCGGTAGGCTTGAGCCTGTCAGGCGCAGCCCAAGCAGGCACCTATTGCCGGACGCTGACCGGCGAGGTGGAAGGCTTCGGCCAGGAGTATACGCGCACAAGCGCAGAGCGAAACCGCGAGCGAGCGATTGAGGCCGAACTGGCGCGATGGCGCGAGATGCGCCGCGAGGTTGTCAAGGTTGAGCGGGGCGATGCCGAGTGCAAGGCGGTCTACCCGCTCGGCTTTGAAGAGTGGTACTGCGTCGCCGAAGCTGAAGTTTGCGTCGACCGCTGAGCGCCACCAATTCGGCCGCGCCCCATCTCCCGGTCCCCACGACTTTCCCCGGCCCCAGTGAAAATGCTGCCCGCGCCCGGAGCGCGTGGCATTTTGGCTCCATCATTGTGGATAAAATTGTCGCATTCTAACGTGGGTTGCAGGTTTTCCTCACAGCCCACTGTGCGAATCAGGCAACAATCAAGCTAATCGTCCGATATGGCCTCTCGGTCGCGCGTGCCAGTTGGATGCGCAACGCAGGAGGCGGCTGGGTCAAATGCTAGCTGCCTACGAGGGGATTTCGAACCATGGCTGATACCGCTTCTCTCAAATATGAGCGCGACGATCTCTTTCAGGTTGGCGCGGCCCGGGTGCTGTTCTGCGGGAAGTCATTCATCGCAGACCACACTGGCGCGCTCTACTGGCCGGCCGAAGAGACGATGATCTTTTCCGATCTGCGCCTCGACAAGGGCTCTTATCTGGCTGAGGACGACGCTGTCCTGCCGCCTTATGACACGCTTTCGGTGTTCGAGAAGCTCGAAGACGCGCTCACGCGCTATGATCCGGCTCGCGTAATTGCGCTTGGCGAAAGTTTCGGCGGCGGCAATGCTTACCGGCGCGGGCTGTCAATCCACGACATCGACTGGCTGATCGACCTCATGGATGGCCGCGACTGGTACTGGGT
>CAYVFK010000131.1:0-5914 GCA_964450925.1 uncultured Hyphomicrobiaceae bacterium
GGAGAAGAAGCGCGACCGTGCCGGGCACCTCATCGCGAAGGATTTGAAGGTCTAGGCGGACTTATCGTCGCCGCTCGGCTCTGGCACGCTATGCTGTGCGACCCCGACGAAGGCCTTCGCCCGCTCGCGCGCGACCTGGAACACCACGTAGAGCGCAGGGATCGCGAACACGCCGATCAACGTCGCCACGATCATGCCGCCCGCGACCGACGTGCCGACCGTGCGCCGGGTGATCTGGGCCGCGCCCGATGCAAACACCAACGGCAGAATGCCGACGACGAATGACAGGCCAGTCATCATCACTGCGCGGAAACGCGTGCGTGCACCGTCGATTGCGGCGTCAACGATGGGCATCCCCTCCTCCCGCCGGGTCTTGGCGAACTCGACGATCAGGATCGCGTTTTTGGCAACCAGCGCGACCAGGATCACGAGGCCGATCTGCCCGTAAATGTCGAAGGTCAGGTTGGCGATAAGGAGTGCCGACAGTGCGCCCGCCACCCCAAACGCCACTGTGAGCAGCACGGGTACCGGGATGGTCCAGCTCTCATACAGCCCAACGAGGAACAGGTAGGCGAACAGGATGGCGAAGCCGAGAATGATCGCGGTCTGCCCGGCGGCCTCGATCTCCTGCAGCGCGGTGCCGGTCCATTCATAGCTGTAGCCCGGCGGTAGGGTTTTGGCGGAAATCTGCTCCATCGCTGCGAGCGCCTCGCCCGAGGCGACGCCGCGCGCCGGACCGCCGGTGATCGTGACGGAACGGTAGTTGTTATAGCGATTGATTGATGGCGGCCCCTGAATGTAGCGCGCCGTCGCCACCGCTGCGAGGGGCACCATTTCGCCGTCGCGGTTGCGCACATGCAGCTTGTTGATGTCCTCTACGCTGGCACGGTCGCTTTCCTGGGCTTGCATCCGCACCTGCCACGATCGGCCGAACAAGTTAAAGTCGTTGACGTAAAGCGAGCCGAAAGTGCCGCCCATCGCGGTGAACAGATCGCTGACCCGCACGCCAAGCGCCTGCAGCCGCTCTCGGTCGATGTCGAGGAACAGCTGCGGCGTGTCGGCGGAGAAGGTTGTGAAGGTTGGGCCGAGGCGCGGGTCCTGGTTGGCGGCTATGATCATGCCGCGCGCGACGGCGGCGAGGTCTGCTGGGTCGCGTCCCTCCAGATCGTTGAGCTGGTATTCGAAGCCTGAGCCGGTACCCAGCCCGATGATCGGCGGCAAATTGAACGCGAAGACTTGCGCCTCGCGCACGGCCGCGCCCTTTTGCGTGGCCTCCGCGATGGCGGCGAACACGCTTTGGCCCGCATCGGTGCGCTCCTCGAACGGCTTCATGGTCACGGCGGCGAATGCGCTGTTGGATACCGCCAGCCCGTCAAGCAAGCTATAGCCGCTGGCGCTCACGACCGATTGCACACCATCGATCTCGCGTAACTCGGAGACGAAGGCACGGCGTACTTCGTCCGTCCGGTTCACCGACGCCCCCTCCGGCAGCCGCATCTCCACGAGGAACGCGCCCTGGTCCTCGGACGGCAGGAAGCCCGTCGGTACGAGACTGAACAGCACGCCGCTCGCCGCCACCGCGCCGCTCAGCAGCAGGAGGCCGAGCAGCGCCTTGCGCGCCAGCCAGCCGGCGATACGGGCATAGCCGTCGCGGGCATTGTCGATGCGCCGGGAAATCCACGCCATCACGCCGCGAGGCGGACCTGTGCGCGGGCGCAGCAGTAGCGCGCACAGCGCCGGGCTGAGCGTTAGCGCGTTAATCGAGGAAATGACGACCGCAACCGCGACAGCCACGGCGAACTGCTGGAAAAGCTGCCCGCTGATGCCGGGGATGAAAGCGACCGGCACGAACACCGACAGCAGCACCAGCGTCGTCGCGATGACCGGGCCGGTGATCTCGCCCATGGCCTGGCGGGTCGCGTCCCGCGGCGACATGCCTGGGTTTTCAGCCATCACACGGTCGACATTCTCGACCACCACGATGGCGTCGTCGACCACTGTCCCGATCGCAAGCACCAGCGCCAGCAGCGAGATCGTGTTGAGCGTGAAGCCGAAAGCGAGCAGCACAGCGAAAGTGCCGATCAGGGAGACCGGCACCGCGGCGACCGGCACCAGCGTCGAGCGGACACTGCCGAGAAAGACGAAGACAACAAGCACCACCAGCGCGAACGCCTGGAATAGCGTGATTTGCAACTCGCTGATGCTGGCCTCGATGAAGGTGGTCAGGTCGTAGGTCGTGTCGTAGCGTACGCCTTCCGGAAAGCTGGCGGATAGCCGATCCAGCGTGCTCTTGACACCATCGGCGATGCTCAGCGCGTTCGCGCCGGGCGACTGGTAGATGCCGATCAGCACCGTGGGCTGGTCGTTAAAGGCCGCGATGACATCATAATTGCGCGCGCCAAGCTCGACCCGCGCGACGTCGCGCACACGCACAAACGAGCCATCGGATTGCGCGCGCAGCACGACATTGGCGAACTGTTCTGCATCGCTCAGGCGCCCTTGCGTTACGAGGTTGAGCTGAAATTCGGGGTCGTCGGTTAGCGGTTGCGCGCCCACCCGGCCGATGGCCGCCTGCACGTTCTGCTCGCGCAGCGCCTGCACCACGTCGGAGGGCGTAAGGTTGAGACTGGTCAGACGGTCCACATCAAGGATGATCCGCATGGCATAGTCGCGCGCGCCAATGACAGACACGTCGCCGATGCCGGGCACGCGCTTGAGCGGGTCGACCAGATTGATCGTGGCGTAGTTGGACAGGAACACTGCGTCGCGCGCGCCGCTCTCATCGTAAATGCTGATGATCTGCAAGAGCGCGTTGGAGCTTTTGCGCACGCTCACGCCGGTCGCGCGGACTTCCTCGGGCAATTGCGCCTCGGCTGCCGCAACGCGGTTCTGGACATTGACGGTGGCGATGTCGGGGTCGGTCCCCACCGCGAAGGTGACCGTCAACCGGTAGCTGCCATCCGCGCCGCTGGTTGAGGACATGTAGATCATGTCCTCAACGCCGATGATTTGCTGCTCGATCGGCTGGGCAACTGTTGTCTCGACAACATCCGCGCCCGCGCCGGGGAAGCTGGCCGTGACGGTTACCTGTGGCGGAACGATTTCCGGGAACTGCGCAACTGGCAGGCGCGTGAGGGCGATAAGTCCGGCGATCGTCAGCACGATGGAGATGACCGCCGCGAGCCGTGGACGGTCAATGAATACCCCTGAAATCATCCGGCTAGCCGCCTGCTGCCGGCGCGGCGTCCACGACGATGCCCGGCCGGACCTTGTTAACGCCCTCGGTTATGACTTGCTCGCCTTCCTCTAGCCCTGATGCGATCACGGCACGGTCCACCGAGGTCCGCGCGACCTCCACGCGACGCCGCTCGACCATGGACTCGTCGTTCACGAGCAGCACGAACGCGCCCTGCTGATCCCGCTGAACCGCGCGCCGGGGCACGCTTAGCACAAGCTGCTCCTCGCCTGCTTCAAGCATCACAGTAACGAGCGCGCTATCGGGCAGCACGCCGTCCGGGTTGTCGAAGCGAGCGCGGACCGTCACTGTGTCGGTTCCGGGATCGACGGCGGTGTCCACGAAGTCGATCTCGCCCTTGCGCGGGTAGGTTGTGCCATCCGGCAGGGTGAGTTGAACGGCAAGCGCTTTGCCCGCCTCGCCGTTTGCACGCCTGCGCCGAAACCGTAGCACTTCGGCCGTCGCGACCGGGAACGTCACCTGCATGGGGTCGAGGCGTGTGAGCGTGGTGAGCGCGCCAGCTTCCGGGCTGACAAACGCGCCGACATCGACATTGCTCAAGCCGACAATGCCGTCGAATGGTGCAGTGATCTCGGTGTAGGACAGGTCAAGCCTCGCTTGGGCGAGCAGTCCCTGGAGCCGCTGCAATTCGCCCTGCGCGCTGCCCAGTTCAGCCTGCGCAATATCGAGTTGCGCCTGCGGTCCAGTGCCCCGCTCGACGAGCGTTTGCTGGCGGTCGCGCTGGATTTTCGCCAGATCAAGCTGCGCCTGTGCGGCGCTGATCGAACCTTCGGTCTGCTGGACAGCGGCCTTGTAGGCGTCGTTTTCGATGCGGTAGAGGATCGCTCCGGCCTCGACAGTGCTGCCCTCGGTGAACGCGACCTCCTCGACGAAACCCGAGACGCGCGCGCGGATGTCCACCCGCTGAATCGCCCGCAGGCGGCCCGTGAAGGTTGCGCTCTCACGTAAGTCCTTCATTTCGGCTGGCGCGACGACAACGGCCGGGGCCGCGGGCGCGTCAGTGTTCTGCGCCAATGCGGGTGCTGCGGCGAAAGCGGAAAGCAGGAAAACAACAAGACCGGCCCTTGTCTTCCTGGGCCGTCTTCCGCCTGCGGACAGCATGGCCAACGCTCCCTGGGAACTAACGCGCGGCGCGCGGTGAGTGACGGCTGCATGTTACGGTGAATTGCATAACAATGCGTTGCGGCGCGCGATGCGTGTGGCTTGCTGTATTGCTATGGATCAGCGTCTTCGCCGGGACGCGAGCGCTTCGTGCGCTGCTCCAGCACACCCTCGGCGATGTAGCGCACTAGCGCGACGAACAGCCCGAGGCCGAGCAGGATGTAGATCATGGTGAACGCCTTGCCGAGTACGGTTTGCGGCGCGAAATCGCCGTAACCGACGGTCGCCAGCGTAATCACAGTGAAATAAAGCGCATCGAACCAGTGCCAGCCCTCGACCAGGGAATAGAAAATGGTGCCGATCCCAACGAGCATCATGATGAGGATCGCGATATTGCGAAACTCTGGCTCGCGCCACTGCCGGGCAACCGCTTGAAAGAGCCGCACAAAGGTCATGAAAAACGGGATCATTCGTGCATCCCTTTGCAGGCTGGGCGCCGGTCGTGCCGGTGGACATGTGCTGCAGCCTTGGGACAGGCGCCGGCTTGACACAGCCGCACTCATCTTTTTGCTGGTTCAACTAATTCCGCCATAATTTTTTCTCCTATCTTGTAATAACTGCTACTACGGTTGTGCTTTGAATGCTCCGACGGGCTGAAGTAACGTCCAATTTCATATGGAAACCGTTAGGTTGCTGCGTGACCGCCATGCCCGGCGCACAATGCGGCGATAATTGTGTTAGCGGTCGTCTTAGTGGAGCGAATGTGACATTTGAGTCCCGGTTGCGGCCAGGCTCTCGCTCAAATGTGAAATTCAAAAGCTCCACTAGAGGCAAGAAATTGTTAGTGGTCCGAAACAGACATTTGCCTCGCGTTGCAGCACCTGCCCGAGCAAATGTCTGAAGCATAACGACCACTAGCGGTGTCATAAGCCGATCGAGGGGAGGTCGCCATGAACGAGAACGCACGCGCGAAATCCGGGCGCCTGGTCGTCGCGCCGGAAACGCCGGCCAGCCACCAGGCGCAGGGCTCGCGCTTCGCGATCGCTGCTGTTCTCGGCATGATCGCGGTAGAAGGCCATGCGCTTGCAGATACATCGGAGCAGGTCGAGCGCGCGGCCCGGCTGATTGAAAGCGATCGTGTCGAGATCGAGGGGCGGCGCTTTGCCCAGAACGTGGATATCGGATTTGGTGTGGCGGAAATTTCCGGGCCGCCAAACACGCCTATCCCGGTCAGGGTTCAGGCCCCGAATACCGAGGATGGCGTCTACAACTTTCTGGTTTTTCAGAACCTTCCGGGCGGCTTTCAAATGTCGGCGGGCTTTCCAGTCGAGGATCGTTGGGTGGTGCCGCTCGATCAGGCGGGCGGGCTAACTGTGACAGCGCCGGAAGGCTACGCGGGGACGTTCGACCTTGAGATCAAGCTGCGCATTGGGGGCACGGAGCAGTCGCAAACGCGCATTGTCCCCGTCAACATCGCCCAGGCCGGGGCGGGCAATCGGTCAGCCGAAGCAGCCGGCGTCACCGGAACGACCAGCACATTGGACCCGGAGACCGAGG
>CAYVFK010000132.1:0-5836 GCA_964450925.1 uncultured Hyphomicrobiaceae bacterium
GGCCTGCCGCTGCGCCGGTTCTTCCGTGTCAGGTGAAGCGGCCTGGTCGCTCTCGGCGGGCGCTTCGGCGGTATCTTCCGGCTCGGGGAATGGCGGTGTATCGCCAAGCGAGGCGAGATAGGCGATCAAATCCGCGCGGTCCTGCGGGTCCTTAACGCCGGCATAGCCCATGCTCGTGCCAGGCACGCATTCCGATGGGTTCTCCAGAAAGCAGTCGAGCCGCTCATAGCTCCACTCGCCGCCATATTCCTGCAGCGCATTCGAGTAAGCGAAGCCGCCGATCGACGCGACCTCGCGGCCAGGGACTGCCCACAGATGCGGTCCAACGCGGTTGGCGCCGCCTTCTTCAAACACATGGCAGGCTGAACACTGGCGGGCGACCGTCTGTCCATTTGAGGGATCGGCGGACGCCAGCAGCACCGGGAGCGGCTGGATTCGCGGCGGCTCTTCAGCTTGGGGTTCGACCTCGGCGGTCTCGACGTCGTCCTGCACCTCGACAACCTGGACCTGACCGGGCCCGCCTTCAGGGTACAGAAGCGGAACAGCCGTGTTGGCCCCAACGATCACCAGCAGGCTCAAAATGGCGGCCGCCGCAATTTTGTTGAACTCCCAAAGATCCATGTGCTGCGATCCTCAACTTGTCATGTCGTGAATGAACCCCAACGCGCTCGCGGGGATGAAATCGGTTGACCGGCTTCGCTGATATAGCTTTTGTTGAACGCGCGATGCAACTCGGACTGACCAAGCCGTGGGGGCGGCAGGGCCGGTACGCAAACAACCAAACACCACGATGTCACGGTCGCTCATCATCATTCCAGCCCGAATGCAAGCCAGCCGTCTGCCAGGCAAGCCGCTGGTCGATATCGCAGGCCGCCCGATGATCGAGCACGTATGGCGGCGCGCCGTGGCGGCCAATGTGGGGGACGTTTTTGTCGCAACGGATGATAGCGCTATTGCTGACGCGGTGAAGTCGGCGGGTGGCGAGGCCGTCATGACGCGAGCGGATCATCCCAGCGGCTCGGATCGGGTCTATGAGGCTGCCTGCCATGTGAGCGATGGTGCGCCGGCCGATATCATCGTCAATATTCAGGGCGATCTGCCCACGCTCGATCCGGCGCTGGTGCGCGCTTGTGTCGCGCCCCTGGATGACCCGGAGATCGATATCGCCACGCTCGCAGCGGAGATCGACGACGCCGGAGAAATCATCGATCCGCATGTCGTGAAAATCGTCGGAACGCCCGCGAGAGATGGCGAAACGCTTCGCGCACTTTATTTCACGCGCGCGCCCGCGCCCTCGGGATATGGCCCGTTCTTGCATCACATCGGCATCTACGCTTACCGGCGCGAGGCGCTGGCCCGGTTCGTGTCGCTGCCTGCCTCGACGCTGGAGAAACGTGAGCGGCTGGAGCAGCTTCGCGCTCTGGAAGCAGGAATGCGCATTGGCGTGCGCGTGGTGGACAGCGTGCCGCTCGGCGTCGATACACCGGCCGATCTGGAGCGTGTGCGTGCGCTGTTTTCCTTTCGAAACATATCGACCCACGCGCCGGGCGGCGCGCGAGGCTGAGTATCCATCATGACAGATGCAAGAATGAAGACCCGCGGTCGCACGGCGCAGGCGACACGACATTCATCAACCCGTACGGCGGCTGTCGCGCGCCGGGCTGCTGGCAAGATCGCCTACCAGGGCGAGCCGGGCGCAAATTCGCACATTGCTTGCCGTGACCAATTCCCGAAGATGGAGGCGGTGGGGTACGCCACCTTCGAGGACGCGCTCAACGCAGTGCGCGCAGGCGAGGCGGTCAACGCCATGATCCCGATCGAGAATTCGGTGGCCGGACGAGTCGCCGACGTGCATCATCTGTTACCAGATTCCGGCTTGCAGATCATCGGTGAGCATTTCGAGCGGATTTCGCACCAGCTTCTGGCGTTGCCTGGCGCGCGCGAGGCGGACTTGCGTACCGTGCACAGCCATATTCAAGCGCTCGGCCAATGCCGCCAGGTCATCCAAAGCCTCGGATTGGCGCCCGTCACCCAGGCCGACACCGCCGGTGCGGCCCGGATGATCGCGCGCGCGGGCGACATCTCCCAGGCGGCGATTGCCTCGGAACTGGCCGCGGAGGTGCATCACCTGCAAATCATGCGCCGCGATATTCAGGACGCCGCGCACAATACCACCCGGTTTCTCGTGCTTGCGCGCGAGCCCGTGCCGGTGGTTGCCGGGAACGGGCCGGTGATCACCACGTTCGTATTCAGGGTGCGTAACGTCCCGGCCGCTCTCTACAAGGCGCTTGGCGGCTTCGCAACGAACGGTGTCAACATGACAAAGCTTGAATCCTATCAGCTCGAAGGCAGCTTCCATGCGACGATGTTCTACGCAGATATCGAGGGCCACCCCGACGAGCGGCGGGTCCAGCTCGCGCTGGAGGAACTGCACTTCTTCTCCTCGAAGGTAACGCTGCTCGGGACTTACGCGGCGAGCCCGCTGCGCGAGACACTTGCGGAAGAGGCCAACGGGCGGTTAGGCGAGGCTTAGAGCCCATTCGTTCCAACCGAACCGGGACGTTGCTCAAACCTTCTGATTTGCGGCGCGATCAGAAAGCCGGTTTCCACCGGTCGCATCGCGCTTGGGTCACTTTAGCGGTTTTCGTCCAATACCCGGTCAACAGATGCGGCGACCGCGGCGAAGACCGGATCGCCTTCTTCGCGCAACTGCTCGATCTCGCGCCTGGCCCAGTCATGCGCCAGCGCCATTATCCGTCCATGCCGGGCAAACTCGAGCAGCGAGACGCCGCGCGGCATCGGCGGCTGGAGAGCGACAATGTCATCGGGCAGCTCGTCACCGGCGAACCAGCGGGGGTTCTGAGCGCGCAGCGCGATGTCCGGGATGGTCGGTAGCGCGTTGTTTTGCGCTAGCCCCCTGCGCCGACCCGAGCGCAGCATCGGCCCCCGCAGATCGCGGTAAGCGGCCGCCGCGCGGCCCAGCGGCCCGGCCAACGGCTGCACGGCGAAGAGCCGCCCAACGCCCAGCGCGCGCAATGCCTCGACCGGCGGTGGCGCTGCCCCGGACGCATCGACCAGCATGTCGCCATCGACTGAGATGAACGGCGCAAGCACGCCTGGCGGCGTCCAGTTGGTGCGCACGATCGCTTGCAGGCTGTCGCGATCATGCGGCCAAAACCGCGCGCGGGAGATGTTCGCGGCAAAGCCGTGGAACGGCAGCCGCAGGTCGGCCGCTGTGCCGTGGGCAATGTGACGATCGATCAGCCGGTCATAACGCGCATGGCCGTACAGCCCCAGCCGCCCACCGAACAGAACCGCCTGGCGCCTGGCGCCGTCTAGCACACCGTTCTGGGCAAAAATGGCTCGCGCCAGGTCATTGATGTCCTCAGGCCCCAGCCCGCATGCCAGCAAGGCGCCCACGGCCGCGCCCGCGCCGGTTCCGCCGATCGCGTCAATAGGCACGCCAAATTCTTCCAGCGCCGTGATGACGCCGAGATGCGCCGCGCTGCATAGCCCACTGCCCGAAAGCGTCACTGCATTCGCGCGGCCCATGATAAAGCGCGCCAGCCGGGCGAACGACGCCTTGTCGCCCAACGCGACGAAGTGGTGCGCGTCGACTGGCCGCGCAGCCAGCCATCGTGCGGCCCCGCCCTGCAGCCCACCGGAAAGCCGCCCCGTGACGATCGCCAGCCGCGCTGTACGCCCCCCTGCCATGCCCAGCCCGCAGCGCTCCACCTCGGTCGTGGGAATGCGCGGACCCGCAGGGTTGCCATCGTCCACACCGACGATCAGTACCTCATCGGCGCGTTCTATGCATCGGCGCGTCCAAGGGCTCAGAGCGCCATCGGCGACATAGAGCACCACGTCGTTGCGACGCTCGCTTTCCTCCAGCTCTTGTGCCACCTGCGGATCGTCGAGGGCGATACCGCCTGGCTGGTTCTGTCCCAGCCCTGCCGCCGAGAGGACCTGGCAGGTGCCAAGCCCGTCCATCGCTTCAGCCAGGGCGCGGAGGAAATCCTTGGGCACCTCGCCGCTTGCGCTGGGGCAGATGGCCACGGTCCGCGCAGCCGGCTTCGGCGCGGCTGGCGACGAGACGCGTGGGCTATCCTTCACCACGCCGGAGAGCAGCTTCTCCCAGAGATGCGGCATCCGTCCCATGACCTCGCGGAAGTCTGCGCGCGACAGGCGCAGGACGGTGCTCGGCCGAGCCGCTGTGACCTGCCAGGAAAGTTTGGAAAAGCCGAAAAAGCCCGATGCATCCACCGCCGCGCCGGGGCCGAACACCGCTTTTGCGGCCTGCTCCTCTGGCTGCCACGGATCGTCTGCCGTCGCGATCAACCTGCCGGACATCACGACATCGAGCGAATCGACCGTCGCGCCCGCATCCGCCAGCTTCTCGCCGGTTGCCAACGACACCACGTGCGCCGCCGCATACAGCGCGCGCAGATCGTCGGATTCGAGTTCGCTGAAGGCGCCTATGGCTTTGAGCAGCAGAAAAGGCGGCTGCGGCGTCATGGGTGCTCCGGGCCTGGTTCGGACTCGCGCCAATCGCGCAAAGCGGCGGGTCGGACCGACAAAGCAGGGATTGCCGTCACCCGCCCGATCCTAAAGTCCGTTCCGCTCACCGTGAATGGCGTTTTCGTGGGTCGGTTTTGGCTGAAAACAGCCATTTTCGCATCAGGCTCGATTCATGTATTCACACTGGTTCACGCGTTGTTCATCTGTAGTAACGAGGCGGTGTAACCCCATTCCTTTCTCAGGATAATTGATCTATATTTCAATCATGCCGTGGACGAAAGGAAACGGCAGAAACAAACCATAGACGAAACCACTCTTTATCAAAGGAGAACGACCATGAAGACCATCGTTATGCTTCTTTCCGCTCTGGCAATTGTTGGCGGTGTTTCTGCCGCTTCTGCCGCTCCGGCTGATCCTGAGTTTGGCAGCCACGCGTTCTGGCAGCAGTTCTCGGACAACGGCTAAGCCTACCGCCTAACAACGCGAAGAATTGACTTAAAAACAAGGAGAACGAACATGAAGACCTTCGTCACCATTCTGTCCGCACTGGCCCTGTTGGGCGCTGTTTCTGCCGCTTCTGCTGCTCCGGCTGATCCTGAGTTCGGCAGCCGCGCATTCTGGGAACAGCAGAACCGGAACTAAGCTCAGACATATAATGCTCCTCCCTGCCTCAAGGGTGGGCCGGCGCTCCGGCTCACCCTTTTTTATCCCGCGCGCACCGTTTGCACCGCCGCGTCTCGCTCGAACAGGTAAAGGCACGCTCTCACCGCGACTCCTTGCGGCCCCTCCAGCTTCGGGTCACGTTCGAGCAGCAGCTTGGCATGATCCCGCGCGTCCGCTAGCACCTCGCTGTCCTCCGGCAAACGCGCGATGCGAAAGCCAGGGTCGCCGGATTGCTTCGTGCCCAGGATTTCGCCGCCGCCACGCAGCCGCAAATCCTCTTCCGCTATGCGAAAACCATCCTCGGTCTCACGCAGCGCCTTCAGCCGCGCTTCCGCCGTGTCGCTGAGCGGGCCTTGGTACAGCAGCAGACAGGTCGCCTGCGCCGCGCCGCGCCCGACGCGCCCGCGAAGCTGGTGAAGCTGCGCGAGGCCGAAGCGCTCGGCGTGCTCGATCACCATCACCGAGGCGTTGGGCACGTCCACTCCCACCTCGATCACGGTAGTCGAGACGAGAACACCAAGATCGCCCGACGCGAAAGCGGCCATCACCGCGTCGCGGTCCGGCCCCTTCATCCGCCCGTGCACAAGCCCGACGCGTTCGCCGAAATGCTGGCGCAAATGCGCCGCGCGCTCCTCCGCCGCCGTGGCGGGCGCGA
>CAYVFK010000133.1:0-5774 GCA_964450925.1 uncultured Hyphomicrobiaceae bacterium
TTTTATCTCGTGGCCGCGCTGCTTTACTGGTTCGGCCCGCCGATCCGCGATTTCATCGAGCGCCGGCTGGGCCTCGTGACCTTCGCTTTCTTTGTGGCCTTGTTCGGCGGCTTCTTCGCGCTCAGATACATTTGAGGCGGCACGGAGCAAGACATGCACGAGATCATCGACCGGATCGGGCTGCGCGAAGCGGCGCTTGGGCTGCTGGCGCTTGCGGGCGCGACGATCCTCGCAGCGCTGGCCTACGAGCATATCGGCGGCTATGTGCCGTGCGAGCTGTGCTATCGACAGCGCTGGGCGTATTATATCGCGATCCCGGTCGCGCTCGCTGGGGTACTGTTCGCGCAAAGCCGGCCTGCGGTTGCTGCTGGAGCGCTTGGGGTGGTCGCAGTCGCGTTTCTGCTGAATATGGGGCTGGGCGTGCATCATGCGGGCGTCGAATGGGGCTGGTGGGCCGGTCCGGCGGGCTGCTCGGGGGGTGTGCAGATTTCAACTGACACGAACGCGCTGATCGAGAGCCTGCGCAATGGACAGACCGTACGCTGTGACGAACCGGCATTCCGTGTGCTGGGGCTGTCTTTCGCGGGCTGGAACGCAGTGATCTCGCTGGGGCTGGCCGTCCTGGCCGGGCTCGGGCTCGCGCGCTTCGCGAGGCGCCAACCCGCTGCGGCTTAGAGCGCATTCCGAAAACCGGTTCCCACTTTTCGGAATGCGTTGTAAGTCGCAAATCAGCCACATCACCTCGAAAAAACCATAGTTTATCCCCAGCTTATGCTTGTGCCGTGGTGTAAAGGTAACATGCGTAAGCTGGAGTGAGTCGTGGAACAGCAGTGGAATGCGTTGGGTGCGCTTGCAGATCGCGTGTTGCGCCAGGCTGCCGAAGCGCGAGAAGCGTCCGTTGGTCAGTTGCGTGAAGCCGAAGCAGCGCAAGGTCGCGCTGCACACGAAGGCTCGACAGGAGGCTACGCCCGGGCGGGCGGAACACTGTCGCAGCAGCTTGAACTGCCGCTATTGTGAGGCGTCACATCGATGGGCCTTTGCCCGTTGCGACAGGCGCATCTGACGCTTCGCTCCATTCGGTCCAGGAGCCGTCATACACGGCCGCACGCTCATAGCCCGCTGTGGCGAGGCCGAGGGCGAGGATGCACGCTGTGACGCCTGAACCGCAGGTGGTGACGATCGGTTTGCTCAGATCGACATGGGCGATCTGGAACAACTGCTTGATGTCCTCAGGCGGGCGCATCGTTCCGTCGGGGTTCAGCATTTCCCCGTAATACACATTTCGCGAGCCTGGGATGTGCCCCGCGCGGCCTGTCGGGCGGGGCTCTGGCGCCATGGCGTGGAACCGCTCGGGCGAGCGGGCATCAACGATCTGTGCGCTGCCGCTTTCAGATGTCCGCTTCATATCTTCCAGATCGCGCACCAACTCCGCCTGCATCCGCGCGGTGAAGTGCTTTGGATATGCGCGAGCGGGCGGATGGCTCTCCAGCGGTCTGCCTTCAGCTTTCCATTTTGGCAGACCGCCATCCAAGACCGCGACGTCGTCATGGCCCATCACCCGGAACATCCACCATGCGCGCGGCGCGCTGAACATGCCCGCATTGTCGTAGACCACCACCTTGTCGCCGTCGCCGATCCCCATCTTGCGCATCCGCGACACGAATTTCTCGGGTGGTGGCAGCATATGGGGCAAAGGATTCGACGTGTCAGCAATCTCGTCGATGTCGAAGAACTGCGCGCCGGGGATATGCTCGTTGTTGTAATGCACATCGAGCGGCAGGCCAGGCATCGGCATGTAGCTGGCATCCAGGATCTTGACGTCCGGCGCGTGAAGGCGCTCGGCCAACCAGTCTGTGCTGACCAGCCAGTTCCGGGTTGGTTGCGGCATGACGTTTCCCCGATATGTGTTGATGGCGCGTTATTCGGCGTCGACGAAGACATCCGGCACGCTGGGCGCGCGTTCCAGCCAGCTGGGCACCGGCAGCCCCTTTTCGCGCAAGAAGGCAGGGTTGAAGATCTTGCTCTGGTAGCGCTGGCCGTAGTCGCAGAGGATCGTCACGATGGTGTGGCCAGGCCCGAGCTCGCGCGCCAACTTCATCGCGCCAGCGACGTTCACACCGGTGGAGCCGCCCATGCACAGGCCCTCCTCGCTGAGTAGCGCGTAGGCGATATTCAGCGCCTGGGTGTCGTCCACTTGATAGGCGCGGTCCACCGTGACGCCTTCCAGATTGGCGGTTACGCGCCCCTGGCCGATGCCTTCCGTGATCGAGCCACCTTCGGCTTTCAACTCGCCGTGAGCGTAATAGTTGTATAGCGCGCTGCCCAGCGGATCGGAAATACCGATCACAATGTCCTCGCGCTTGGCCTTCAGTCCCATCGACACCCCGCCCAGCGTGCCGCCGGTACCGACTGCGCAGATGAAGCCGTCGACCTTGCCGTCCGTCTGCGTCCAGATTTCCTCGGCCGTCGTCTCGATATGGCCGGTGCGGTTCGAGACATTGTCGAACTGGTTGGCCCAGATCGCGCCGTTCGGCTCGCTTTCGTTCAGTGCCTCGGCCAGCCGCGCAGAATATTTCACGTAATTATTCGGGTTGCGGTAGGGCACAGCCGGCACCTCGACCAGCTCCGCGCCCATCAGGCGCAGCGTGTCCTTCTTTTCCTGCGACTGGGTCTGCGGAATTACGATCACGGTGCGGTAGCCCAGCACATTCGCCACCAGCGTCAGGCCGATGCCGGTATTTCCGGCCGTGCCCTCAACAACCACGCCGCCCGGCTTCAGCAGCCCGCGCTTTTCCGCGTCGCGGATGATGAACAGCGCCGCGCGGTCCTTCACTGACTGGCCAGGGTTCAGGAACTCCGCCTTGCCGTAGATGTCGCAGCCAGTCTCCCGGCTGGCGCGGGTGAGCCGGATCAGCGGCGTGTTGCCGATGCATTGCAGGGCGTTGTGTTTGAGGTCCAAAGCGGCGGTCCTTCTGATTCAAGGTGCGTGCGCTGGGGCGCGGAATATTCGCATAAAGTCAGACTACTGAGCGCCGTGCAGGGGCGCAAGAGCGCGCGGGTTCAGCTTGCTTCATCTGCGTGTGAGCGGCTAGGCTCCGCGCGGATATCCACATACGGGACGCCCGGATGACCGGCAGCGGGCTATTCTTTTACGTTTCCAAACTGATCTGGTTCGTGATTCAGCCCTCAAGCATGATCGCGCTGCTGCTGTTGGGCGGGCTGGTGCTGGCGATCTGGCGGCGGCGCTGGGGGCTGCGCCTCGTGGCGCTCGGCGCGCTTGGGTATCTGGTCGCCGGGTTCTCGCCGCTCGGGCACTGGCTGATGATGCCCCTGGAAGACCGCTTTCCGCGGCCTGAACTCACGGAGCCTGTAGACGGCATCGTTGTGCTGGGCGGCGCGGTCGATACGCTTGTGAGTGGGGGGCGCGGCGTTACGGCGCTCAACGAAGCCGCTGAGCGCCTCACGGCGGGTGCGGCGCTGGCGAAGCGGTTTCCTGATGCGCGGCTGGTGTTCTCCGGCGGGTCGGGCGAGTTCGTCTTTGACGGCACAACGGAGGCCGCGGGGGCGAAGCGGCTGTTCGCGCGGCTCGGCATCGCGCCGGAGCGCCTGGTGCTGGAGGACCGCTCACGCAACACAGCGGAGAATGCAGTCTTCACGCGCGATCTGTTGCGGCCCGCACCCGGCGAGCGTTGGCTGCTCGTCACCTCGGCGTTTCACATGCCGCGGGCGGTGGGCTGTTTCCGCGCGGTCGGCTTCGAGGTCCTCCCATGGCCAGTGGATTATCGCACCGCTGGCGGGGATGATCTCTGGCGCTTTTTCCCGCGTGCATCGCAGGGTTTGCGCCGCGTCGATCTGGCGGCGAAGGAGTGGGCTGGCCTGCTCGCGTATTATGTCACCGGGCGCACCACGGCCCTCCTGCCCGGTCCACGCTGAGCATCAGCCGTTAAAACGGCGAGGTTAGCTGCCGGTGCCGAGATAGCGCAGCGCCGCGCTTGATAGCGCCCCACCGACGACGCATGGCACGCCGAGCGCGACCTGTCCCGCCGCCGCCGCGCCGACGCACCCCAGCGACAGCGCGACCTGGCCCATCTCTGCCCACCATGCTGCATCACGCTGTGATCCTGGCCCTTTCTGGCGCAACTCGTCGACGGCTGCGATCACATCGCCACGTAGGCGCGCGGTATCTGCCGTCTCCGCCGAGATGATGACCTCGCTCATGATTCGCTGCACGGTCTCGCTCTGGTGCGGCTGAATGCGCCGCAGCGCCGCCAGCAGCTCGGCATCGCGCGACGCATTGACCGCCAGCGTGAACTTGGCCATCCCGCCAGCGGTGAGCTTGTCGAGGCTGTCGCGGTTCTCCGACCAGGGCAGCAGCGCGGCGATCCACGCGATCGGCATGTCCTCGCCGGTTGCGAAATAAAGCCCCCACTGCACGTCGATCAATTCCGGATGGGTGGCGTAGCTGATACGCACCGGCTCCGGCTCCTTTTCGCTGGCATAGGTTTCCCAGCGAAAGGCGCGGCGCACCCGGTCGAGCGTGGAGGCCCTGGGCGGTGTAAACGGCACGGCATCAAGCGTCGGCAGCTTGCCGGTCATGTAATAGCGCATGAGGTGCTTGCGCTCTGGCAGGTGCGGCACGAGATCGACCATCACCTGTTTCCAATCCTCCAGTCCGGAATAGGCGATGGCCCGCACGAGCAGCCATTGATCCTTGAAGGGCAGGGGCAGGCAATCCGCGGCGATCTGCGCCGCCTGCGCCGGATTGTCGCGCAGCACGCCCGCAAGGAAGCCGACATAGACGCCGGCTTTTTGTGGCTCGTCGAAGGCGCCCTGCTTGCTGAGCCGGCGGATCAGGTCGGGGACTTCCTGCGGCTTCAAATCGTGGTGATAGTCCTTCATCCATGTCAGGCCCGCCTCGGGCTTGTCCTCGTCGGGGAGCGTCGAGGGCTGGGCGGCGTGAACCGGAAGGACCAGCACGAGAAGGAGGAGCAGAAACCGCATCTTTGCCTCGCGAAACTGTGGCAAAACGCTTGACTGTTGCAGTCATGCACGAGGCTTTCGCATAGAGGGTGGAGATGGCGGTTTTGTGGACCTGCGGCGACGGCGTTTTGCGGCGACAGCGATTACTGCTGGGCGTTGTCCGGACTCAGCGTGTCCATGTAGGTGAGCAGCGTGTTGATCTGATCAGGGTGGAGCGTGAATGCCGGCATGTCCTCGTGCCCCACCACGATGCCCTCGGCGAGCGCCTCCTGCAGGTTCCAGACCGAATAGCGCCCGGCGATCTCGCTGAAGGTCGGCGCTTCCGCGTTCTCGGTCTCGTCCTCCGGGCCGATCGCGTGGCAGGCGCCGCACATTTTCTCGGCCAATTCCCGCCCCGCAGCTAGCTCGTCGGCCTGCGCCGGCAGGTTGGCCGCGCTCACGAGCAGCATGGCCATCAGCAGCGTACTCGCCCTGTATCGTGATCCAGACATGAGCTCCTCCCTGCGTATTTGCGTTAGCGGCCGAATGTGGCGATACCGTCCCGCGTGGAACGATCGCTTAGCCTGTGTCGTTGTTGACTGCAGAGCAGCTAGCAGGAGCGGTTTATGAACTGGGAACAAGTTAAAGGCAATTGGCACCAGGTAAAGGGACGGGTGCGCGAGAAATGGGGCGATCTGACCAACGACGAGGTCGAGCAGATCGAAGGCCGCCGCGAGTGGCTCACTGGCAAGATCCAGGAGCGCTACGGTATCACGCTGGAAGAGGCCGAGAAGCAAGTCGACGACTGGCTTGAA
>CAYVFK010000134.1:0-5727 GCA_964450925.1 uncultured Hyphomicrobiaceae bacterium
CCAGACTCGGGTCGACGCTGAAGACGTGGGCTTGATGTCTCAATCCGCGTGAAAAGCGGGGAGGCCTCCAGACTGCCTCTGTGCAAATGCTTTGTCAAACAATACAAAAAAGAGCCGTTTTCCAAACGCCAGCCTAAACTGTACGCCCATAGATGAACATAACATGAACTTAATTGATTTAGTTGGGGTTTTTTATACATTTTACAATGTTTTAGGTCGTATTCCAAAGCAGAATAGACCGCTGGGCGCCGATTGGTTGGACGATTGCGCGTTCAAGAAGCCAGCCACTCACCCCGCCGTCTGTTTCTCACAAACAATCACATGTTCCGTGGCGACACGGAAAAAGCGCCTTGCGAGCGGGGTCGCGCTATGTCATGCAATATCGTAAAAAATCACGGTGCCTGTGCTCGATTGGCTCCCAATTAATGTGGCTGTTGCCTCATGTCTGCTTGTATTCTCTGGGTCGAAGGCGTCGATTTCGACGAGACGCTCTTCGACACAAACGACCTCTCCACGGTCCGCGGCGCATCCCTGACACTTCTGGCCATGCCCGAGCGCATCATCGCTCTGCTGCGCGGCGAAGTGGGTGATGATGGCGTCGCGCTCGTTTTTTCCGGCGCGTCGCAGGCGGCGTTCCAGCTCGCAGGCGAGGAGCATGTGTTGCGCGACGCCGTTACGCGCGTCATGGCCACGATGCGGGACGACGGACGCGATCCGGCGCAAGTACAACGCGACGCGAAAAATGCAGCCCGTATGCCAGGTCAACTGCCCGCAACCGCTCCATTCGCGCATTTGCGCTTTATCTGGGGTTTGGCGCCGATGGCCGGGGAAGCCGACAGCGAGCGCGCTATTCAGTCAGCCCACGCCGCGGCTCGCCTCATGCAGCTTCAAGACGGCGCCAGCGGCGGATTGCTGTCGGGGTATGCCCGCGATGTCTGCCAGATTGACCGGCACAGGCCAGCAGACGCTTCCATATGGGTCAAGCGTGATGCGGCCCCTGCGGATTACGCCGCGCGGGGGGAGGATGAGGCCGACCAACTGACCCGCTCACAACGGATTGCCGTGTCATCCAGCGTCGCGGCACGCAGGCATTATGGACGCTGGGCCCGGCAAGGGTTTTACGCCGCCGAACTTGGTCTCCCCGCGTCCGACGCGAGAGATCTGTCATTCGCCGACAGCCTCCACGATATCGTTGCCGACCCCCCGGCTGGCACGCCACTGGCGCTACAGCAGAAGCTTGCAATCTTTTACGCCGACGGGAACAAGTTCGGGAAAATCCGCGCAGCGATCAGCGCACAGCGCGGGGCGCTCAATGGGCTGAGCACCTTTTCCGCAGAATTGAAGCGGCTTCAAAGGGGGCACCTGCTAGCCCCACTCCTGAGTGAATTCCGGGGCGCGTTGACCTCCGCGGACGCGCAGATGCTCGATCGCGTTGCGCTGGAGAACATCGACCGCCCCGCACTCGGACGCTATCTTCTGCGGCTGGAGACTTTATTGTGGGGCGGCGATGAATTGACCTTTGTCGTGCCGGCCTGGCTTGGGTGGTGGCTGGCCCGACGGTTCTTCGCGCTCCTCTCTGGCCCCGAATGGCGGATCGAGGGCCACGAATTGACCTTTTCCGCCGGTCTCCTGTTCACCTCCTACAAGACGCCCATCCGCGAGGCGACCGCTCTGGCCCGCGACCTCGCCGATATCGGCAAAGCCACGCTTGATGGAGCGCAGCGCAGCATACTCGAAGTGGAAGCGTTGGAGAGTGTCGATCCTCCGGTCGATGGGATTTCCGCCATGCGTGCGCGGCTCGCGGGGATTTCGGAAAGGGCGGGAAATGCAAAGGCAAGCACGATCGCCGCCGATCAACTCGCGCCGTTCACGCAAAAGCTGGCCGCCTATAAGCGCGCGGAGACGCCAGAGTCCACTGTGCCCCGCTCTCAGGTTTACAGGATCTTGCAGGAAATCGATGCGCGAAGCCTGAAGCCCGGTGATGCTCACGCTGGCGAGATTGCCTGGACCGAATACCAGCAGTATGCATCGCGCACGCGACGCGGCGTACCGCCCGATGAGTTGGCCTTGCTGCCCGAGCTTGCAGACAAGCACAACTTCGCGCTGAACTTCTACCTCATGGCCAAGCTTTGGGATTACATCGATCCATTTGGCGATGAAGATGCGCAGGCTGATCAAGCTGCCGAGGCCGCGGTATGAGCCTGAAGCGTTCCGTCTATTGCGTACGGGTTGCCATCCGCAGCCCTTTCCTATTCCAGGGGCTGACGGCTGCCGCCTTGGGACTGGATGCAAGCGCCATTCGGGATGAAGATGGCCGCCCGATCATCCCCGCCGATCATCTGCGCGGCCTTATCAGAGCGGCACTTAAAGAGATAGATCAGGCCAGCGATGGGGCGGTCATCGTCTCAGATGAAATCGAGACCCTGCTTGGTGCCGCATCCCCCGAAGTGGACGATCCCGCCCAAGGAGAACAGAACCGCCCCGTGCCAGGCCGATTGATATTTTCCGATTTGTCGGCGCGGGAAACAAGCGCAGCCTCGGCAAAGCTTGTGAGGGCAGCAGAGCAGGCCGACGAGAAGGAAAGTGCTGTCCGAGCGCCGCGTTTACTGGCACATCGCGTGAAGATAGACGAACTTACAGGCGCCGCAGAGACAGGGATGCTCCAAACCGTCGAACTCGTAGCGCCGCCCAATGCCGTGGTGATTTTTCAAGGCAACATCATTGCGTATCAGGATGAGAGCGAACGGTTTGATCTCGAGGATCTCTTGACGAAAGCCTTGCGTCTAATTCCTGCCATGGGCGCGCTCAAGACCGCCGGCTTTGGGGAGACAGTCTCCGATCATTGCAGTGTGAAAGAACTGTCGTCATCGGCCGCATCGCAAGCTTCCGCGGCCCAGACGGGTCTGCATGACAACCTTGAGGTGAACGTTCATTTTGACCGACCAATTCTGGTGAATGCGCAGCGTGTCGCCGACAACGTGTTTATCGGGAGCGCAGTCGTTCCAGGCAGCGCGATCAAAGGAGCGCTTGCGCGACGGCTGGACTACGAGGGATTGGCTCCCGATGAAACCAACAGCGATATTTGTCAAGCGCTGAGCCAGATCGTCATATCACATGCCTATCCGTGCGATGAGTGGGGACGAGATTGCGGCCGGCCGCTACCCTTGTCATTGATCTCCGATATGGATGCGGGCCATCTCAACGTTCAGGATGCGCTCGTTCAGTCCGCGAACAGTCCTATGTTCGGTTGCGAGCATGCACCCGCATTCAGCATAGACTGGAAAGCCCGCCAGATTGAATACGCCTGCAGCCGCCTGGGTCGACCGCAGAGTTCTCTGGCCGCACTTCCGCGGGGTCATACCGCAATCACCGATGCTGGTGTCGCCGATGATGCCAAGCTTTTCGTGACGATTGGGCGTGAGACGAGAGGGCATGTCTGGCGCTTTCGCGTTGCGCGCAACGGAGCATCACATGCAGAATATCTTACGATACTCAACGTCTTATTGAATGGGCTCGATGGGCTCGGGCGTACTGACGCCACAATGACTTTTTCTGAACCTCGTCAGTCGATGCTGCCCGAGGTCCATCCTGCCACTTTCAATGGTCAAGACGCATGGCCGATCCTGTTGGAGACCCCTGCCGTCCTGACCGACCCTAATGACAATCGGCCTGTCGCCGAACGATATGAGGAGTATTTCACGCACGTGAGTGGTGCTCCCGTTCAGCTCCTCAACTTCTTTGCCAGACGGACGCTGGCTGGTGGCTATCTGGCGATCCGGCGACGAGGATATGGCCGCGATCGCTATTGTCCGTTCGAGTTGACGTCGGAGGGATCGGTGTTCTTGATCGCAGGCGAACATCTTGAGGCCTTTCTCTCGCAGGCCGTGCTGTCAGGTTTACCTGCCGTTCGTCGTGTCAACGGGACCTACGAGGAGATGAATTGGCGTGAATGTCCGTTTGTGCCCGGGAACGGCTACGGCGCAATATCAGTTGATGGCGATCGACATCAGTTGGCGTCCATGGAGATCAGTGATGTGGGCTAGGCGTCTGCTGATTGAAGGTGAGCTCGAAGCCATAAATCCTGTGCATGTCGGCAGCGGGCACTTTGAACCACGACCGGATTTGTTGCCTGAAGAAGAGCGTGCGCGGCTTGCAAGTCCCGATGATGCGCCAAACCTGGCTCTGCTGGCGCGAGATGTCGATGAAAGACCATACATTCCCGGATCGACGATCAAGGGTGTCCTGCGAGCCTTGTCTCGGGCGGCTGGCGACGTGTCGAAGGAGGCGGAAGATTCCCTGTTTGGAACCATCAAGGCCGAAACTGGGGCAGGATATCCCGGGCGACTAATGCCCTATGCAGCAACATTCGTAACGACAGACGCCTCCGGAGCGCTTCCACACGAAGAAAACGGCGTTTATGTTGCAGCCCGCGTAAAGATTGACGAGGACAGCGGGACCGCTGAGCATAACAAGCTATATTACGAGGAAATGATCGCGCCGCACGCAAAATTCCGAATACGGATGCGATATTTTCCGGGTAATGATGACGACGGTGGCGATATCGCAACTACATTATTTTGGCGCGTCCTCAAGACTTTGTCACGCGACGATGGGGTCCAGTTTGGCAAAGGGCGGTCTGATGGCCACGGTTTTCTTCGGTTGGATGGTGAGACACTTACAAGTCATGAAGAAATACTCGATGCCACGGGGGCAATGAGAGCCAATGCAATCGATCCAGCGACGGTCTTGAACAGTTGCCAACCCTTGGAGACCGACAGGGCTGAATTCAGTTTTATATTCAGCTGCGATGGCCCGTTCTTCGTGAACGACTGGTCGCATACCCCGCAAACAGGAGCGAATGGCGAGCCGCAAGGACCGCAACTCAAGGCTCAGAGGCGTGACGATACGACAGCGCACCTCCCGGGAACCAGTTTAATGGGGGTGCTGCGAACCCGCGCCCAATGGCTGAAGGGACTTCAAGAGTGTCGTGAAAAGCGGGTCGCTGTCCTGGGATCGGCAGACGCGCGGGGTCCGAGTTGCCCTGTCAGACGGCTGTTTGGAGATGAAGGCTGGGGTGCCTTGTTGCAATTGACGAAACTGGAAGCGCAGCCGGCGCAAACCAAGCCGCTGACATCCGTTCGGCTTGACCGCTTTTCCGGCGCTCCAATGGACGGGGCGCTCTTTACGGTCGAGGCTTTCGTGGGCCCAAGGTTCAATGTGAGTTTTCGGCTCGATGAGCGGCGCGCTACGTCAGAGGACGAGGCCTTCGCCCGCCACTTGTTCACCGACCTGCGAAACAACGGCCTGATGATTGGCGCCGTGGCCAATCGGGGCTTCGGCTGGTTCGACGTCGCGGAGGTCGATTGATGCCAGTCGATAACAAAATTGTTCAAAAGCTATTCGACTTTGCTCAGCGGAATTGCCACGGCTTGTCTCGAGACCAGCAAAAGGATGCCGTACTTGACGAGGCATTTGAGAGTTTTGGCATTGAAGATGAGTCGGAAGACGTCTGGCAGCGCGTTTTGGAGATGCTGGACGCTTCCGAGTTGGGCAAACGGCAACCACAACAGTCTGCAGCGCCACAACCTGCGCTCAAGTCACGGCCGGTCAGGAACGACCTCTTTGACGCGCCATACCGTTTTATCGACCTGGATGACCGGATTGCGCCTCGTCAGCAGGAAATCGGCTTCACCACCCCTCTGAGCGATGGCTATTGCGCCGAGATCG
>CAYVFK010000135.1:0-1371 GCA_964450925.1 uncultured Hyphomicrobiaceae bacterium
TCCGCTCGGTGGACTGGTATTTCATCAGCGCCGACAGAACCGACGGCTTCGCGCCTTCGCCGACCATCGCGGCCGTGACGGAGCGGGCGGATTCAAGCGTATAGGCGGTCTCGACTAGTCGCGCGAGCCGCTCCTCAATGCCCTCCATGCGGCCGATGGCAATGCCGAATTGTTTGCGGATCCGCCCATAAGCCGTGGAGGTGCGCAACATCTGCTTGGCCGCCGCGGTGCTGGTCGCGGGTAACGAAATCGCGCGGCCCGCGGACAGGCAGCTCATCAGCATGCGCCAGCCTTGGCCGGCACGCTCCGCTCCGCCGATTACCGCATCCATTGGAACGAAAACATCCTCGCCCCAGGTCGGGCCATTCGGGAAAGCGTTGCCGCACGGCAGATGACGGCGGCCAATGTTCACGCCCGGCGTATCCGTAGGCACCAGCGCCAGCGTTATTCCGATCTCGTTGCCTTTTCCGAGCAGGTTTTCCGGATCATGGAGGCGGAAGGCGAGGCCCAGCAGGGTGGCATTCGGCGCAAGCGTGATATAGCGCTTGTTCCAGGTCAGCTTGATGCCCAGAGCCTCCTGCCCGTTGTGCTCAGCCCTGGTGACGATGCCAACATCGCGCATGGATGCCGCATCAGAGCCGGCGTAAGGGCTAGTCAGTGCAAAGCAGGGGATTTCCTCGCCCTTTGCCAGCCGCGGCAGGTAATGCTCTTTCTGGTGGTCGGTCCCGAATTTCTCGATCAGCTCACCTGGCCCAAGCGAATTGGGCACCATGACGACGGTGGCGACATCCGGGCTGCGCGAGGCGATCTTGCCGATGATCAGCGACTGTGCCTGCGGTGAGAAACCCAGGCCGCCATGGTCCTTGGAGATCAGCATCCCAAGGAAGCCCTTGTCGATGATGAACTGCCATATGTGAGACGGAATCTCGCGCTGCTCGGCGCGTATGCTCCAGTCATCAATCATCGCGCAGAGTTCATCGACCGTTTCGTTGAGGAAGGTCTGCTCCTCATCGCTCAGGGCAGGTGCGCCGACCGCCCGCAACTTCGACCAATCCGGCTCGCCGGAGAAGAACTCGGCGTCGAATCCGACCGTGCCCGCTTCCAGCGCTTCCTTCTCGGTATCGGAAACCGGCGGCAAGATGCGCTTGACGGTGTGGAAGGCCGGGCGCGTGACGACCTGTTGACGGATCGGCCGGACGGAGAGCAACGCGAGAGCAATCGCCGGGACCCAGGCGATCCAAGCGCCGATGCTGCCAAACGGCGCTTCGAAGGTGGCCCAGGGCAGGCCGGTCTGCGCCAGGAAGGTGATTGCCGCAATGACGAGCGCCCAAGCCCACAGCGGCGAGCGCTGAACCGCGAGCGCTACCAGCG
>CAYVFK010000135.1:1471-5681 GCA_964450925.1 uncultured Hyphomicrobiaceae bacterium
TCCCTTTTCGGAGGCAATGTGGCCGCCGCTTGTTGCATCCATATGGTAGGCGCGGCATTACGCACGACATGATCCGACGCGCCGCGTTTTCCCTGCTCCGTCCGTATTTCCGGCTTACCCGCGGCATGACGCTGGGCGCGCAAGGCGTCGTGATCGACCCGGAAGAGCGCGTGCTGCTCGTCCGCCACGGCTATCAGCCCGGCTGGCGCTTTCCCGGCGGCGGCGTAGAGTGGCGCGAGACCTTGGAGCAGGCTCTGGCGCGCGAGCTGTTTGAGGAGACCGGCGTGCGGATCGCGGGGCAAACCCGGCTGCACGGCGTGTTCGGCAACTTCAGGGTCTTGCCAAGCGATCATGTCGCGCTGTTCATCATTCACGAGTGGGACCAGCCGCATGTGCCGGATCCGAACCGGGAGATCGCCGCGCAGGGCTTTTTCCCGCGCGATGCGTTGCCGCAGGATACGGTGCCACCGGTGCGCCAACGCTTGGCCGAGATTTTCGAAGGCGCTGAGTTAAGCGCTCACTGGTAGCGGCGACGCCTTCGGCAGATGGTCGCGGCGATGTGGTGCGTTGAAATCGATCTCGGGGCCGACCGGCACGATCCGCGTCGGGTTGATCGTCTCGTGTGAGCCGTAGTAATGCCGCTTGATGTGGTCGAGCGAGACGGTCGCCTCGACGCCCGGCATCTGGTAAAGCTCGCGGACATAGCCCCAGATGTTTGGATAATCCGCGACGCGCCGGAGATTGCACTTGAAGTGGCTGTAATAGACCGCGTCGAAGCGAACGAGCGTGGTGAACAGCCGCCAGTCCGCCTCCGTCAGCCGGTCGCCCACCAGATAGCGCTGGCGCGATAGCCGCGCCTCGATGTGGTCGAGCGTGTCGAACAGGGGGGAGAAGTTTTCCTCATAGGCTTTCTGCGTGGTCGAAAAGCCGCATTTGTAAACGCCGTTGTTGACCGTGTGGTAGACGCGCTCGTTGATCGCGTCGATCTCCTCGCGCAGGTCCGCCGGGTAATAATCGCCTTCCGCCGCGCCGAGTTGGTCGAACGCGCTGTTGAACATCCGAATGATGTCGGCCGACTCGTTGCTGACGATCGTCTCGCGCTTCTTGTCCCACAGGGTCGGGACTGTAACGCGGCCGGTGTAGTCAGGTTTCGCCTTTAGATAGTTCTCGTAGAGCCGTTTCGCGCCGTTGACGGTGTCGCGCGTCGCGCCGGGATAGCTGTCGTCGAAGACCCAGCCTTGCGAAAGCATGTCGGGGCTGACGACATCAACGCTGATCATGCCCTCTAGCCTCTTGATGGCGCGGAATATGAGCGTGCGGTGCGCCCACGGGCAGGCGAGCGAGACATAGAGGTGATAGCGGCGTGGTTCAGCCTCGCAACCACCATCGCCTGACGGGCCGGGCGCGCCGTCCGGCGTAATCCAGTTGCGGAACACGGACTCGCTGCGCACAAAGCGCCCGCCGGTCTTGCCCGTGTCGTACCAATTGTCGTGCCAGACGCCGTCGATCAGCAGTCCCATGCAAGCCTCCATCGGTTGCGTTTGATCCCGGAATGTCTGGACGCGCAAGCGCGGGATCAAGGCGGCAGGCCCACGCAAGTCGTCACAATCGCAAGTCGTTACGATCGTGAGTGGTCACAATCGGTTGAGACCTCACCCGTGCGCGGTTTTGCTGGACGAGTGCCTAAGCGCGTGCTATCGGCCATCGCTATGACGTATGATCCGGGTCATCACTGCGCGACAACGCAGGCGCGACGACGAAGCTGTCGCTTTGAGCGCCTGAGCGCGCGCGTGCGTCCGGTCCCACATTACGCATCCATCCCCTGAGACGACCGAACCCACCGCGCCGGCACCTGTGATGTCTGCTAACATGTTGCGGTGGGGAGATAAATCAATGAACACGCGGTCAATCCGGCTCGCCAGACCGGACGATGCGACGCGGATCGAACATCTTCACGATGAGGTTTTTGGGCCGGGGCGGTTCGCTCGCACGGCGTACCGCGTGCGCGAGCGCGCGCGCAATGCTGGCTTCGCGCTGATGGCCTGGTGCGACGACATGCTCACCGGGTCGGTGCAGTTCACGCCCTTGCGGATCGACGGGCGCGGCGATGCGATGATGTTGGGGCCACTGGCCGTTGCGCCGCAATTCAAGGCACAGGGCTTTGGGCGCTGGCTGGTCGGAGAGGGCATGGCGGAAGCCCAGGCGCGCGGCGCGGCGCTGGTCATTCTTGTGGGCGATTTGCCGTATTACGCGCGGATGGGTTTCAGGCGTGTTCCACCGGGCCAAATCACTTTGCCTGGCCCGGTCGCGCCAGAACGGCTGCTTGCGCGGGAACTCAGCGCTGGAGCTTTGGCGAGCACGCATGGGCTAGCCACCGGCGCTTGCAACTGGGGTGCACCGTTGGCCCCAAACTCTGCTGCCCAAACGGCTGCGGAATAGCAGGCAATCGTTACTGTGTTCGTGTCCCAACGCCGACAGACAGCATCTGTCCCCCAAACCGGTCGATTTCCACGGTGGTGATATCGTCCCGCATCTTTTCCGCTGTGATCGGCGGCTGGCCGCGAACAAATTTCTCCATAGGATGCGGAGCGATGCTCTCGTCCGTGTACGTAGCGCTGGTCGAGATGTCATAGTGTAGGTAAAGCTGGATGTCGCGCATCAGTGCACCGACCGCGCCACTGCTGCTCCCTGCCTCCAAGTCTGACGGACTGTCGGAAACGACAAAACTGCCGACCGGAGCAGCGTCGAGCGGGGTCGCGCGCAGCGACCTCAGCTTTGCACTCGCGGTCTGCAAACCGCCAGGCGTGCGAAAGCTGTCCCAGGCGGCAACGAACTTCTCGGCCTGCTCGATCAGCGCGGTATCGGCATTCTCGCCCAGCGCACGGTACTGTGCCTCAATGCGCGCGCGCTGCGAAGGTCCAGCATTGTCCACGGCCAGCGCAAGAAGCGCCAGTCCTTGAGCCCGCAGGCGATCATTAGCGTCCGCGCGCCACAGCATCTCTCCGAGATAAGCTTGCGCCGGCGCATACTTCTTTTGGCTGGCTTTCAGCAACCAACTCGCCGCGAGCCTGGCGCTGCGGGTCACCCCGTTGCCTTCAGCATACATTTTGCCGATCTCGAATTGCGCTTGCGGATCGCGAAAATAGCTTGCTGCATCGCGCATAAGTTGCGCGGCCCGTTGGGGGTCGGGTTCAAGGTGGATTTCCGGCACGCCTTCGCGATAGTAGCGAGAAAGGCTGCGCAGGGCTTCAGCGACGTGCCGCGATGCGGGATGCAGCCGGTCAATGTCACCATACCGATTGATGATCATGTGGTAGTAGGTAAGCGCGCCCGCGTCGTTACGGTGTTCACCTTCAGCGCTGTAAAGCTTTGCGAGGCGCAGCTGGGCGCCCAGGACGCCGTGGGCCGCGGCGAACTTCAGTGCCGGAACGGCCTGTGTGACATCGTCCTTGGCGAGAGACTGAATACCCGCGCGATAGGCCGCCTTCGGCGAGACAAACCCTGCTTCGGCCTCTGGCTCGTTGGCGACTGGCCCACCGGAGATCAGCGCCACAAGCCCGCCAACACCGATCGTCATGACGGCTAGGAGCCCAGCTCCTTGCCAACCCCGCTTAGATATCCGCATAACACGAAACTTCCGCTTCCGCCCCGGGATGGGTCACCGCACCATCGCGGGCCGCGCCCACCGTCTGGGCATACTTCCACAATGCACCGCTTTGATAGTCCGTCTCGCGCGGCGCCCACTCCGCTTTGCGCCGCTCAAGTTCCGCCGCATCAATTTCTATGTCGATGATGCCCTTTTCGGCGTCGATCAGGATGGAGTCGCCATCCTTGATGAGCGCAATTGGCCCGCCAACCGCCGCTTCCGGACCGACATGGCCGATACAGAAGCCCCGCGTGGCGCCGGAAAAGCGGCCGTCGGTGATGAGCGCGACCTTGTCGCCCATGCCCTGGCCGTAAATCGCCGCTGTGGTGGACAGCATCTCGCGCATGCCGGGGCCGCCCTTTGGTCCTTCATAGCGGATAACGATGATGTCGCCCTCTTCGTACTGGCGGGCATCGACAGCAGCAAACGCCTCCTCCTCGCTGTCGAAACAGCGTGCCTTGCCGTGGAACACGAGGTTATCCATGCCGGCGACCTTGACGATTGCCCCTTCCGGCGCGAGCGAGCCTTTCAGCCCGACAACGCCGCCGGTTGGGCGGATCGGGT
>CAYVFK010000136.1:0-5597 GCA_964450925.1 uncultured Hyphomicrobiaceae bacterium
AGCCCTCGGACAGGATTTGCAGCGTCACCGTCTTGCCCGTGCCGGTCGCCCCGGTAATCAGCCCGTGGCGGTTCGCCAGCTTTAACAGCAGGTGCTCCGGTTTCTCGCTCTTGCCGATGAAAATCCGATCTGTTTCGCTCATGTCTGCCCCTGCAACCGATTCGCGTTTGCCCGACTGGCGGACGCCCCCGCGCCGCCGAAACCGTCCGCGTTGTGGCACGGATCGCCCCACAGCAGCGGAACGGGGTTTTCTTGTCCACAAAAAACCTCATCGCGCCGCCGCTGGAGATGGGCGAGCTGCAATTGGATACTTGTACCGAGCGCCGGCCTCGTTAACATCGATTGGTGTGATCGCTAGACGAAGCTGATGCGATAATGACTTCGGCATGGAGCAGAGGAAACCGGAGATGAGTTACCCAATTCAGAAAATCGAGGGTATCGGCCCAAAGAATGCCGAAGTCCTTCGTAGTCACGGAATCACACGGACCCATCACCTGCTTGAGCGGGGCGCTTCGCGCAAGGGGCGCAAGGATGTCGCGGAGCAGACCGGAATCGACGAGAAGAAAATTCTCCAGTGGGCAAACATGTGTGACCTGATGCGGATCAAGGGGGTGGGCGAGGAATACTCCGAGCTGCTTGAGGTCGCAGGCGTTGATACGGTTAAGGAACTGCGCAATCGCAAGCCTGATAATCTGCACAAGGCCATGGTCGAGGCAAACGAGAAGAAGAAGCTCGTTCGCCAGCTGCCGAGCGCGAAGCAGGTCGAAAGCTGGGTGAAACAGGCCAAGGATCTGGACCCTGTCATGTCGTACTGACAGCCCCTGCAAACTCAGACCCTCCCGCCGCTTAAAACTTGCGGGCGAGGCCGGCTGTGCCGTATTGAAGACCAGAGGTTGCAGCGCGGCGATCGCATGAGGCGCTGCAATCCGCTTGTAGCGGTCGCTTGGCGTGGCATGGCCGGCGGCATTCCATGTCGGGGCGGCGGGCTCCGAATGCGGGCGTGATGTGACCGGGGGCACTGTGCATGGGGTCTGGAGCAGCGGCGAATACCTTTATCGCGTGGCAGGGCTGGGGCATGACCGGGGCCGCGGTGGCCCTGCTCATTGTGCTTATCTGGATTCTGCTGTGGTTACTGCCATTCCCAAGCCGCTCAGTCGATGAGCGCCTCGCGGACCCCGAAAGCCGTGCGGAATTACGCAACCGGCTCGGCGGGACAGGGCCGTTTGAGCGCTACCGGCTCGCCATTCGCGATCTTAACGGTTGGCTCGACGCGTGGTTCGGTCCATCCACGAGTGGCCAAGCGCTGGAGCGCTGCATCGCGATCGCCTTTGTCTACCCGGCGGTGCTGTTTGTCGCCACTCTTGTTGTCGCGGGCGCGGCGCGCGGCCAAATCGGGCTCCATGAGGTTGCAATATTCCTCGTGCTGACCGCCGCCGGCGCGTATCTCGCGCATCGGGGCTTTAAGCTGCTTTACCGTGTGGGGACCAACCTGTGGCGGTTCGTCGGGGGCGATTCTGACCTGATCCGGCTGATTGCGCGGGTGGCCCTTGGAGCGCTGGCAGTCATTATCGCCTTCGCGATTGCCTTTGTGATCGCCTCGACGGTCGCGGGCGCTTTTGCCGAAGCGGGAACGATGATCCTCGCGATCATGGCCGCATTCGCGCTGGCCTTTACGCTCGCGGGCGTTCTCGCTGCGGCGGGAACGCCGGCCGCGATGGCGCTGCTCCTGCTGCTTACGGTGGCGGCGCTGGCCTTTGCGGGCAAATTTGCCTTCCTGCTGCTGCTGTTTTTCGTGCTGCTGCCGATGGTCAATGCGCTACTGGACTGGATGTCCTGGATCGTCACGCGCTTTTTCCTGCGCCGGGTCGCCGTCGTCACCCCGTCATGGAGCGGGGCAGGCCTGCTTGTCGTCGAGTTGGGCGCCGACCTTGCCGCTGCGATCTTGTTGTTTCTCGGACTGGTCGTTCTGCTTCCAAACGGGATCGAGGTCATTAATGCCGTTCTTTCGATTACCGGCCGCGACCCGTTCGACTGGCGCGAGATCGTGCTGCGCGCGAATGAAGCGCCCTTCAGCGAAGGGCTGTTTGTCATCGGCATGCTGGTGACCACGCTGGTGCCGACCTTCATCCATCTCACGCGCGGGCTGGCCGGCATCGCTGCGGCCTGGACGCCTGGGGCGGCAGAAGCGGCTGCCGGGCTACGCGAGACGGCTTCTGTGGCCGAGTCCGCAGAGCCGCGCGCGACTTGGGCCGAGCCCGGCCAGTATGATTGGTCTCAAGAAGAGGCTGGAGAAGCTCCCGCGCAGGAGAGCTATTATGGGCAAGACGGCGCGCAGTATGCTCAGGCAGGGGGGTATGCGCAGGGTGGGTTTCATGAGGCCACTGTGATGGACTATGACGCGCCGGCCGAGCCGCAGGCCGTGGGCGAACTGCGCCCATCCGTGCGGCAACAGGCGGCGCGTGCTTTGCGCCTTTCGCGGTTTTGGTATGTCCCTTCAGCGGCTTTGGCCGTGGGCGTCTTCGTCGCGCTGGTCGCGCTTCTCGATGCCTCGGGCATCGCGCTCGGCGATTTTCTGGTGACGCTCTCTTTCTGCGCGTCGTCATGGAGCCATGGGCAATGCCCGATCTAACGGGCCGCGGGAACGGCGATCAGTCCTCGTCCAACACGTCCGCCACCCGCACGCGGATATCGGGTGCCTTGTAAAAAATATGCTGGCCAATCTTTTTGACCCGGTTGAAGTGGCGCGCCCAGTGCGGGTTCACATAGGTCGCGTGATAATGCGTGGCGTACCCGATATCCTCCAGCCAGTGCTCCCCGCGCATGACCTCACGCGCCAGATCCTTTGAACGGTCCCAGAGCACCCGGTTATTGGGGCGGTCGGCCTTGCCGTCACAGGCGAAGGAAAACTGGCAGGCATTGCGGTTCCACTGCCCCTGAAAGATGACGCCGCAAATCGTGTCGGGATAGACGTTGGCGCGAACCCGGTTCATCACCACCTGCGCGACCGCAATTTGCCCGCGCCGCGGTTCGCCCCGCGCCTCGAAATAGATAGCGGCCGTCATACAGCGCAGCTCGCGCGCCCGGAATTCCTGCTCGGTGAAGCCGCCGAAAAGCTCCTCGCCATTCTCGGCCTTCAGGCTCGCCAAATGCAGTCGGCCGGGCCAGGCGATCGGATCATTATCTTCGCGCTTTTGCCCGTCGACGAGACCGAATGAAGCGGTGGGGGCCATCATCAGGATCGCCGCGCTGGCGCGTTCGACCCTGACGGGGCTGCCGTCAAACTCTGGCGCTTCGGCGCCGGCATGGGAAAGCAGCACGTGACCGCCGGCCAGCGCGTTTGTCCCGTCCGCCAGAGTGTCAAGCCGTGCGCTCTTGCCAGGGCGCAGGATTGACGCAGTGTCCGACTGAACGTCTTGAAGGTCCTGGGCACCCGGCTGTGGCATCATCGATGCAATGATCGCCTCTGGGCGTTTTTGCACCGTGTCGTCTTGCTCAAGCGCTGCGACGCGGTCTGCCCGTGGTTCCTTGCCCTGCTGCGTGAACAACGCTAACGCTTCAATGGTGAGCGGAGACCGTGCGGTCGCATCCGCTTCGTTGATTGGGCGTGCGACATTGGTCGCGCCGGACCCGATAAGGTGCGCCCGCACGAACAACGTGCCGCTTGCGATCAGATCGCTGTCCCTCAAGAAATACCCTGCCGCAACCAGCGGTATGGCCGCCAACAGCACCAATGACCGACCCATTACACGTTTCCGCCCCACCCGACCTTGACCGACATGCAACTCTGCAATGGACTTGGAACCGAAAGGCCCGGTCTCGGTGTCGAAGGATCGCAGCGCGAGTGCGCGAGCCGTTCCAGCCCGATCACCCACGAAACCCGGATTTGGTAAATTTTTCATTAACTTCCGCACTGTTACGCAACACATTGGATGCAGACGCCGGCCACTGGGCCGACTGGCTGCCATTCATGCCGCAGTTTGTGAAAAGAATGAGGAATTTATCAGGTTATTGCTTGACCTGTGTTATCCAGGCAGCAATCAGGCATTGATCCGTACGGCGGGACGCTTGGCTTTGACCCGGCGGCCCGATGCGATAGAACAGCATCTCAGCGGCAAAAATCACAACGGCAGCAAGACGGAGTGCACGCTATGAGCAAGGTGGCCTGGATCGGACTTGGCGTTATGGGCTTTCCCATGGCCGGACACATACGCGAGAAGGGCGGACACGAATTGACAGTCTACAACCGCACCGCCGCCAAGGCCGATGAATGGGCCGCCAAATACGGCGGGCAGACTGCTGCGACGCCGGCCGAGGCTGCGCGGGGCGCTGAGTTCGTATTCTGTTGCGTCGGCAATGACGACGACTTGCGTGCGGTCACGCTGGGCGCGGACGGCGCGTTCCAGACGCTTGGCGAAGGCGCGATTTTCATCGACAACACCACGGCCTCGGCGGATATCGCCCGCGAGCTCTATGCAGCGGCGAAGGAACGCGGCGCCGGTTTTCTCGATGCGCCGGTCTCCGGCGGGCAGGCCGGGGCTGAAAACGGCAAGCTGACAGTGATGGTCGGCGGTGACGATGCCGACTTCAACCGCGCGCAGCCCGTCATCGATTGCTACGCGCAGAAGGTCAAGCTGCTGGGCGGCGCTGGCGCGGGCCAGATGACCAAGATGGTCAACCAGATCTGCATTGCCGGGCTGGTACAGGGGCTGTCTGAAGGGATCCACTTTGCACAGAAGGCTGGCCTGGATATTCCTGCCGTGATGGAGACCATCTCGAAGGGCGCCGCGCAGTCCTGGCAAATGGACAACCGCTGGGAGACGATGATGAACGGCGAGTTTGACTTCGGCTTCGCGGTGGACTGGATGCGAAAGGATCTCGGCATCGCCATGTCGGAGGCGAAGAACAACGGCGCGCGCCTGCCGGTGACTGCGCTGGTGGATCAGTTCTATGCCGAGGTGCAGGCGATGGGCGGCAAGCGCTGGGACACGTCCAGCCTGATCGCGCGCCTGAACGCGGCGGACAAGAAGTAGGTTGGCGGGGGGCGTCAATGCCTTGAGCCGCATCCGCGGGGAGCCTGAGGGATATGGCAGAAAACCTGAAATCTGTGCTGATCGGGGTGTGCACGGCGCAGCGCCCCAAAATGCTCAAGGCCTGTCTCGACTCGCTGGCGGCGCAGATCGTGCCTGAGCATGTCAGCCTGCGCGCGGTCGTGGTCGACAATGAGGCGGAGCCGAACAATCGCGCCGCTGTCGAAGCCCAGGCGGCCCGCTTCCCGTTTCCGCTGGCGTATGAGCATGAGCCGCGCCGCGGCATACCATTTGCCCGCAACCGGGTGCTGGACCATGCGCTGGCGATGAATGCTGAATGGATCGCTTTTATCGACGACGATGAAATCGCTGAGCTGGATTGGCTCGCCCAACTCGTCAGCGCGGCCGAGAGATATGGCTGCGATGTGGTGCAGGGGCAGGTTTATCAGTTCACGGATGACGCGGGCCCGTCCAGAGAGAGCAGGAAACGCCGGTCTCCCGAGGGGACGCGTACTCGGTCCGCTGCGACCGACAATGTTATTTTCAACGCAAAGCTTATTCGGCCTCTAG
>CAYVFK010000137.1:0-5539 GCA_964450925.1 uncultured Hyphomicrobiaceae bacterium
GCGCCATACGCGATCGGCAAACTCGTCGCGCGCGAAGAACCGCCCGTCTTCTACACCGGCACGGTGGCATGGTCGAACTGAGCGGGCGCAGGAAACTCGGCGTGCTGATCTCCGGGCGCGGCAGCAACCTCGCGGCGCTGATCGAGGCGTGCAGAGCGCCAGACTACCCGGCTGAGATCGTTGTTGTGATTTCCAACCGACCCGGCGCGCCAGGCCTGCAATTCGCCGAACAGGCGGGAATTCCCGCGCAGATCATTGACCATACACGGTTTCGCGACCGCGCCGAATTTGACCGCGCGCTCGACGGCGCGCTGCGCGCTTCGGGCGTCGATCTTGTGTGCAATGCCGGCTTCATGCGCCTGCTCACGCCCGATTTCGTTGATGCCTGGCGCAATCGCCACCTCAACATCCATCCCTCGCTGCTGCCCGCCTTTCGCGGACTCGAGACGCATCAGCTCGCGATCGCGGCGGGCGTGCGGATCAGCGGCTGCACGGTGCATTTCGTGCGCGCCGAGATGGACGATGGGCCGATCGTGGCGCAGGCCGCGGTGCCAGTCCTGCCGGGCGACAACGCCGAGGCGCTGGCCGCGCGCGTGCTGCGCGCCGAGCATCGGCTTTACCCGTGGGCGGTAGGGCTGGTGGCCAGCGGGGCAGCGCAGGTCGAAGGCGAGCGCGTGATCTACGGGCCCAATGTGCTCCAGCCGGAATGCGACATGCTGTTCGCGCCGCCGCCTTCGAAGGATTAAATCCGCGCCAGCCCGTGCTGATGGGCCTCCAGCACCTTGCCGGCGAAATAAAGTGATCCGGTCATCAGGACGCGCACCGGCCCCTGCGCAATACTGCGGCTCAGGTTGAAGGCGTCCTCCAGGTCGCGCGCCGGCTCCGCCAACAGGCTTTGATGCTGCGCCATGATCGAAAGCTCGTCGGCCGTATAGGCGTTCGCCTGGCCTGGAATCGCAACCGTGACGACAAACTCGGTCAACCCCGCGAACGGCGCAAGAAACGCCCCAGCATCCTTGTTCGACATCATCCCTACGATCAGGTGCAGCGGGCAGGATACACGCTCCTCCAGTTCGGCCATCGCGCCTGCCAGCGCCTGTGCGGCTGAGGGGTTGTGCCCGCCATCGAGCCACAATTCCGAGTTCGGAAAAGTCAGCGCGTGCAGAGCGCCCGGCCCGAGGCGTTGCAGCCGCGCTGGCCAGCTTACATTGTTCAATCCGTTGGCGATGTCACCCGCGGTGATCGAAAAACCCGCCAGATTACGCGCCGCCGCCACGGCGATGCCCGCATTCTCGATCTGGTGCCGGCCGATCAGTCGCGGCAGCGGCAGGTCAATCAGTTCGGTATCATCTTGGAACACCAGCCGCCCATGCTGCTCATATGCATCCCACGCCCCGCCGCCCGCCAGAATCGGCGCGCGCAACTCGGTTGCCTGAGTGACGATGGCATCCAGAGCGTCATCAAGTTGGCGCGCGATCACGCAAGGCACGCCCGGCTTTATGATGCCCGCTTTCTCGGCGGCGATCTGCGGGATGGTATCGCCCAGGAAATCC
Source organism: uncultured Hyphomicrobiaceae bacterium (assembly GCA_964450925.1). Classification (GTDB taxonomy): domain Bacteria; phylum Pseudomonadota; class Alphaproteobacteria; order Rhizobiales; family Rhodomicrobiaceae; genus Dichotomicrobium. The sequence continues at coordinate 1,554 of CAYVFK010000137.1, forward strand.
GCATGGTCGATCGACACAGGCGTAATCACGCTGAGCGCCGGCTTTTGGACGATGTTGGTCGCGTCGAGGCGCCCGCCAAGGCCTGTCTCAAGGATCACCACGTCGGCGGGATTTTCCGCGAAGGCGAGAAAGGCTGCCGCGGTCGTGATCTCAAAGAACGTGATGGGCTGGCCGGCATTGGCGCGCTCGACCCGCTCCAGCAGTTCACTCAGCACGTCTTCGGGGATCGGCGCAGCTCCGTCCGGCCCGGCGAGGCAGATGCGCTCGTTGAACGCGCGCAGATGCGGCGAGGTGTAAACATGCACGCGTTGGCCCGCAGCTTCCAGCATCGCCTTCAGATAGGCAATGACCGACCCCTTGCCGTTCGTCCCGGCAACATGGATGACGGGCGGCAGCTTCGATTGCGGGTTGCCGAGCCCCGCGCAAAGCCTTTCAATCCGCCCAAGCGACAGGTCGATCAGCTTGGGGTGTAGCTCTTCAAGCCGGCGCAGAATCGTTCCGGAGTCAGAAGTCGGCACGGGATGAGGTCCGTCGGTTGACTGGTTCAGCGCATCACCGGATCCGCCCGGTCGCGGCGCGCAACTTCGCAGATCGCAGGCCGGGCGTAAAGCGCCGGTCACGACAAGGGCGGGTCCCCGCGCGTCGTGTTGGCGTCGTCCGGGTTCTCGCTGGTCGCGGACGGCGCTGCCTCGTCCACCTCGGTGTGGTACATGATCTCGGTGTGATCGACATCGGCGTGACCGTTTGGCTTGGCTGCGGGCGCGACATGCGCTTCTCCTTCCACGCCAGCGCCGTTCAGCGGCGGGCCGATGCGCGGGGCGTCACTCGGCTGTGGCTGCGGCTGCGCGTGTTTGGCCTCGCGCTGAGCCATCAGCATCGCGCAAATCCGGCTGATCGTGGCGCGGAGTTGGTGGCGATGCACGACCTTATCGACCATGCCGTGCTCCAACAGGTATTCAGCGCGTTGGAAGCCTTCAGGCAGCTTCTCGCGTATGGTCTGCTCGATCACGCGCGGCCCCGCAAAACAGATGAGCGCACCAGGCTCCGCCAAATGCACGTCGCCTAGCATGGCATAGGATGCGGTCACACCTCCAGTGGTGGGGTGGGTCAGCACGACAATGTAGGGCAACCGCGCCTCGTTGAGCCGCTGTACCCCGACGGTCGTGCGGGGCATCTGCATTAGCGAGAGCATGCCCTCTTGCATCCGCGCGCCACCCGACGCAGCAAACAGAATGAACGGCGTGCCGCGCTCGACCGCGGTTAACATCCCGGTCAAGACGGCCTCGCCCGCGGCCATGCCCAGCGAGCCGCCCATGAAATGGAAGTCCTGCACCGCCGCCGTCACCGCCCGTCCATCAAGCGCGCCTGTCGCCACAACCACGGCGTCTTGCTGGCCAGTCTTGGCCTTGGCATCCTTCAGCCGATCCGTGTAGCGGCGCTCGTCACGGAACTTCAGCGGGTCAAGCGGAACTTCAGGCAACTCGATTTGCTCATACTCGCCGTCGTCGAAAAGCGAGGCCAGCCGCGCTGGCGCGCTCATGCGCATATGATAGCCCGAGCCGGGCACCACGAACTGGTTGGCCTCCAGGTCGCGATAAAAGATCATTTGTCCGCTGTCGGGACATTTGACCCACAGATTGTCCGGCATCTCGCGCTTGCGCCAGAAATCGCGGATCTTCGGCCGGACAACGTTATTGATCCAGTTCACTACACTCTCGCCTTTCGTCGCACATCGAATTTTATATGATTTAAGCGACGAGCGCCGCGCGATCCAGAACAGGTGCGCGGGAAATGTGACATCGCCGCGACAGGCCGATTGCCTGTCGATTTGCCAGATGGGGGCCCGCCTGTCCACCGGGATTCCATGAATTCCGGCTCTCAGGCTGCCGGTCGCGCTGCCCATTCGCGTGCGCGCGAACCCCGCAATTCGGCCAGAGAGGCCGCGCCAGCCCTGTCGAGCGCCGCCGACAAGCCGCTCAGGATTTCGGTGACGAGGCCAACGCCCTCGTAAATCAGACCTGTGTAGAGTTGCACCAGCGATGCGCCTGCCTCGATCTTCGCCAGCGCTGACTCAGCGGAGTCCACGCCGCCCACGCCAATGAGCGGCAGCCTGCCCTTGCTGAGCGTGTAGACCCGCGCCAATACCTGCGTGGACAGCGAGAACAAGGGCCGACCGGACAGGCCGCCCGCCTCATCCGCGTGCGGCACCGTATGGAGGTCGGGGCGCGACAGCGTCGTATTGGTCAGGATCAGCCCCGCGATGTCATGGGCCATCACGGTTTCGACGACGCCTGGCAGCTCCTCATCGGGAATATCAGGGGCCAGCTTGACCAGAAGCGGCGGGGCTGGGGTGGTTCCCGCAAGTTCGGCGCGCAACGCGCTCAGACGGGCCAGCAGTGTATTCAGTTGGTCAGGCCTTTGCAGATCGCGTAGGCCCGGCGTGTTTGGCGATGAGACATTGACTGTGAAGTAATCGGCACAGTCGGCGAAAGCGCGCATCCCGGTCTCGTAATCTGCTATAAAGTCGTCGGAATCCTTGTTCGCGCCAATGTTGACGCCGACCACGCCTGCGAACCGCTGGCGCGCAAGCCGAGCATGGACGGCGCCGTGCCCCTGGCTGTTGAAGCCGAGCCGGTTAACGACACCCCGCTGATTGATCAGCCGGAACACCCGCGGGCGTGGATTGCCCGCCTGGGGCTGCGGCGTGACCGTGCCCACCTCCACGAAGCCGAACCCAAGCTCAAACAGCGGGCGCAGTGCGCGCGCATCCTTGTCAAAGCCCGCTGCCATACCAAGCGGGTTAGCGAAGCGGCAGCCAAAGAGATCCTGCGCAAGGCGCGGATCGTGCGGAAGGTCGGGTTTGGGATACAGGCCACGCTCCAATGCCCGCAGCGTGAGCTCATGCGCGCGCTCCGGATCGAGCGTCAGCAGGCCGGCCTGAGCGAGACGCAGGACGCTAGATTTCACGACGCATCTCCGCGTTGGTCGGGAAAATCCTCGGGCAAAGCATGGCTGCCATCGGCTTTCAACGGTAGAGACCGGGTCCAAAGCGCGGCCTCAACCGGCAGCGCATCATAAAGGTGCGGGAATAACCCGCCACCGCGCGCCGGCTCCCAGAGCAGCTTGTCGCCCAGCGCCGCGGTATCCAGCGCAACGAGCAAGAGACCGTCCTGCCCGCTGAAATGCTTGGCGAGCGTGCCGACAAGCTGGTCGGCCGTAGAAAGATGGATGAAGCCATCGCGCGCATCATCGCGCGAGCCGTGATAAACGCCCGCGGCTTGCGCGTCGCGCCATTCATCAGCCCCGACCACCTTGTAGATAACCTCACTCATAAGCTCTTTCGGCTCACGCGCCGACGGTCTCCTGCTTCAGCCGCTCGGCAATCGCATCCAGCGCGTCTTGGGCGCGCGAGCCGTCCGGACCGCCGGCTTGCGCCATGTCGCGCCGGCCGCCGCCGCCCTTACCGCCGAGCGCCAGTGCGCCTGCGCGCACGAGTTCCACCGCGTCGTAGTCATCCGTCAGGTCCGCCGTCACGCCAACGACGATGCCAGCCTTGCCGTCTTCGCCCTTGCCGACGATTGCGACGACGCCCGAACCAATCTGGCGTTTGCCATCATCCACGAGGCCGCGCAGGTCTTTTGGCGGGATGCCCTCTACCGTGCGGCCCAGCATCTTCACGGCACCGACCTCGCGCACCGCGTCGCTTCCGCTCTCGCCCGACGCCGCGCCGCCGCCCAGCGCCAGCTTCTTGCGCGCCTCGGCAAGTTCGCGGCTGAGCTTGCGGCGCTCCTCGACGAGGCTTTGTATGCGCGCGAGCGTCTCGTCCGGCGACGTCTTGAGCAGGTCCGCGGCTTCGCGCATTTCACGATCGCGCTGTCGCAAGTACGACCGCGCGGCGTCGCCTGTCAGCGCCTCTATGCGCCGAACGCCTGCGGAAACCGCGCTTTCGCTTACGATCGCGATCAGGCCGATATCGCCGGTGCGCG